>CAIYKV010000123.1 GCA_903926855.1 uncultured Bacteroidota bacterium
GTCTCTGCAAAGTCTCTATAAGGTCTCTATAGGGTCTCTATAAGGTCTCTATAAGTATTTCTGAATGTGCCCCAAGCAGGATAAAATGAGGATGGTTACCGGGTACCAGGTGAATGGGAAGCAGTTGTTGGTTGCTTCCAAATTTGATTCCGTAAATATAAACAGTTTCTGGCTTTTCCACAAGCGGTATGGAATATGCAATGAAAATCAGTTTACCTGATAGTTAATAACATGCAGATACATGGTAAATACAGCGTCTGATAAAACTTTACCGGGGTTTGTCTGGCTATTTCAGTAACTTTTCTTATCAGCCCCCTCAATTACGGCACAATATTTTCTGAGTAAGATCAAAAGTTCTTATGAAACGCCTAACCTATTTCTGTCTATGGGTAATTATGGGATTATATTCCTGTGGCAAGAGAACTATCCCGTCAGTAAGTATTACTCCCAAAGTACCTATACCTAGTACCTCTATAACAGAACCAGAATTATCATCTGCCATCACAGTGAATCCAGTAACCATTTACAACAATCCACTGATTGTAATCAGCGAAAAAGGGGAAATTATTACAACAAAAGACAGGCTTCCTGAAGATATTGCTGCAAAAGTGGATTACAACCAAATCGCGAGGTCTTTCACGCCGACTCAAAGGGCCAATTTGATTTCCCGGTTTAAAATAGTACCTCCCAGAGTAATTTATGTGCCTGCAAAACTCGTGCAACAAACAGCGAAAGGCTTTTACTGTATTTATAAAAAGAAGTTCTGGTACTGGAGAAAACCAGATGGGTTATTTTATCTGGATGAAACGTATTATCAATAAAAAGCCGGGCAATAATACGCCCGGCTTTTTATTAATGGCATTTTACAAACCCATCAGCGTGTTGTTCTACCCCAAATGAAATCGTATTCAGCCGGGTTCCTGAATGGTGCCTGAAAACTAAGACTTGATCCATCGGATTTAGTACCCTCCAGTACATAGCCCATGGCATTAATACTTACCCCGATTATTTTTTTATTGCTGTCGCGATTGAATTTTGCCGTACCCTGAAACTGGGTAATCGCAAATAAATCTTCTCCCTGTTTTTCAAGCGGGGAAACACCGGCGGAGGAAGCCATGGTTAATGCTCCACTTTCCAAGGCTACGGTAACTTCGGCTACAACACTTCCATCCGGAAATTTATATTTACCAACATACTGTTGTAGAACAGAATCAGGAGCAGGCGTTTGTTGTGCATCCGCTATGTAAAAAAAACAAATACCCAGGCAGAATAAGAAAAGAGTTTTCATATGGTCAATTTTTATACCCACAAAATAATATTAATTATGTTAGGTAAATCGTATTTAGAAAAAATTAATTGGCAATGATTGTATAGTTCAATTCCGGCCTGCATCAGGGAATTAGTGCCAGGTATCCGGTCCAAGATGATGATCCATATGTGCCACATAATCGCAAAAAAGCCATGCGAGTGTTTGTATACCTGTTGCATTGTATTGTGGAACCACTTCATATTTCAGCTTTTCAGCGGGTATTGCCTTTATAATAAAAATGATCTGCTGGTTAAGCGTATTCCATAGGTGCAACAGATGGGTAATAGGTAAATGCTGATATTGGTTAACGGCAACCAATTCATTTTGCTGATAAGGGATAATTGTATAGGGCTGCTGTATAAACTGGGCTTCGGTAAACCGCTTCAGGTTATACATTGCTGAATCTATCAAATGCCCAAGTAATTCCTGTTTACTCCATTTACCAGGCGCGGGATACCGAAGTAATTCTTCCGAATTTAATTTTCCATATTGTTCGGTAATAAAATGCAAAAGTGTGGCTAATTGTTCTATTGAAGCAACTACATCAGGTTGCGCTTGTTTTAGAAATCCATTTTCCTGCCACATACAATTAAATTATTTACGATTTCTATTTCAGAAAATTATACTCCTTCGAACACGATGGCGGCACCCTGACCAACTCCTACACACATGGTTGCCAATCCATACTTTATTTTCTTTCTCCGCATTTCGTGTAATAGTGTTGTGGAGATACGAACGCCACTACATCCCAACGGGTGCCCGATGGCAATGGAACCTCCATTCACATTCACTTTTGCGGGATCCAGATCGAGTTCTTTGATACAAGCCAGGCTTTGCGATGCAAAAGCTTCATTTAATTCAATCAGGTCAATGTCCTTAATATTCAAGCCCGCTCTTTTTACGGCTTTATGTGAAGCCTGTACCGGGCCCATACCCATAATAGCCGGATCTACTCCTGCGATCCCCATACTTACAATTCTGGCCACCGGTTGCAGGTCAAACTGTTTTACGGCTTCTTCACTAGCCAGCATGATTGCGGCTGCCCCATCATTGATACCCGATGAATTCCCTGCGGTTACTGTTCCTTCTTTTGCAAAAGCTGGCTTAAGTGCCGCTAATTTTTCCAGGCTCGTTTGCCTTGGATGTTCATCCAGATTGAACCAACTGATTAATCGATCACTGATCATTTCAATGGCCACTATTTCATCATCCCATTTTCCGGCTTCCAATGCTGTAAAATATTTTTGCTGGGAATAAAAAGCAAAAGCATCCTGCTCGCCCCGACTGATAGCCCACTCATTGGCTACATTTTCTGCGGTTTGTCCCATATTAAATGGATAATACATTTCAGCAAGTCGTTTATTGGTAAATCGCCAGCCAATGGTAGTATCATAGGTTTCTACTTTCCGGTTCCAGGCTCCTTCTGCTTTTGCAGTTACAAATGGTGCCCTTGTCATACTTTCCACACCCCCAGCTATATAAATCATCCCTTCTCCACACATAATAGCACGTGAAGCATCCATAATTGCCTGCAAACCACTTGCACATAAACGATTAACGGTATTTCCACCAACAGTAACAGGAAGTCCTGCCAGCAATGCTGCCATTCTTGCTACATTTCGGTTATCCTCTCCTGCCTGGTTGGCCGCTCCTGCAATGATATCTTCTATAGCTGCGGGATCAATTCCCGGATTTCGCTGCATTAAGGATCCGATAACATGGGCCAGTAAATCATCCGGACGAATAGAACTCAATTTTCCTCCATACCTGCCAACAGGTGTTCTTACCGCGTCAATTACATAACATGTTTTCATAATCATTCGGTTTGATCGCAATCCGTTAGAGATGCAAGATATTGAATATCGAATATCGAACAAGGAATGAAGAAGGAAGGAAGAAGGCTTAATTATATGTCTTTTTATACTTCTTCATTCCTTGTTCGATATTCGACATTCCCTCCCTCTATTGTCTTTCCACCTCATAAGGTTATCTTTGCCCAATGAATACCCCTTTACCTAATATACGCCATGTAAGTGCTCCTGATCTGGAAGCCTATTTTGAAAGCATTGGAGAAAAGAAATTCAGGGTTAAGCAGGTGCGTGAATGGTTATGGCAGAAACATGCGCATAGTTTTGAGGGCATGAGTAATTTAAGTAAAGAACTCAGGACCCGGCTAAGTAGCGATTTTTCCTTGCCGGCTTTACAGGTGAATACCACACAGTTTAGCGACGATGGTACGGTGAAAAGCCGTTTCAAAACTTTTGACGGACATTTTGTGGAAGGTGTGCTGATTCCCACTGAAGAGCGTAAAACTGCTTGTGTTTCTTCGCAGA
The DNA here is from genome assembly GCA_903926855.1 of uncultured Bacteroidota bacterium. Classification (GTDB taxonomy): domain Bacteria; phylum Bacteroidota; class Bacteroidia; order Chitinophagales; family Chitinophagaceae; genus Sediminibacterium. The sequence goes on from CAIYKV010000123.1 coordinate 3,643, forward strand.
TAGGTTGCAGTCTTAGCTGTAAATTTTGTGCTACCGGGTATATGGACAGGAAGCGAAATCTTACTTATGATGAGATTTATGATCAGGTGGTATTGATAAATCAGCAGAGTGAAGAAAGCTTTCAGAAAAAATTATCCAATATTGTATTCATGGGCATGGGAGAGCCCTTACTGAATTATAGTAATGTATTAAAAGCCATCGAACGAATTTCAGCAGAAGATGGTCTTTTTATGAGTCCGAAAAGGATAACCGTATCCACCGCGGGTGTGGCAAAACAAATCAAACAATTGGGTGATGATAAAGTCCGTTTTAAACTAGCGCTATCGCTGCATGCGGCAAATGATACGAAACGAAACGGGATCATGCCTATCAATGAAACCAATAATATTAAGGTGTTGATTGAGGCATTGAATTATTTTTATAAGCAAACCGGTAATGAGATTACACTTGAGTACATTCTTTTTAAGAACCTGAATGATTCAGAAAAAGATGCAGAAGAGTTGGTAAAAGTATATCGCCAGATTCCTGCCGATCTGATTAACATAATCGAATATAACCCCATAGATGCTTTCCGCTTTACCAAACCTGATGAAGAAGGGATTCAAAATTTTATGGGCATACTTGAATCCAATCGTGTAAATGCCCGACTAAGACGTAGTCGCGGTAAAGATATAGATGCTGCCTGCGGACAATTGGCAAATAAAGGGAAGTAGCTTAGCTATTGGCATTGGGCTATTGGCTATTGGCTATTGGCTATTGGCTATTGGTATTTGGCTTTTGGCAGTTGGCAGTTGGCAATTGGCAGTTAGCGGAAAATATTCAACCATTCAAATTCAGTTCAAAGCCAATGGCTAATAGCCAAATGCCAACAGCTACTGTCCAACTGCTGATGTCCAACAGCCAATGCCCTACCACCAAATAGCGTATCTTTGCAGTTCCTGTTGAAAAACAGCATAAATACTGAATCATGAAAAAACCACGTACGGACAACTTCGACAAGTTTGCCAATAAGAAGAAAGGAAGCGCTATTAAAGAAGCGTTTCGTCAGGAAAAGAAAAAAGTAAAAGCAGAAGCCCGCGCAGCCGGCGAGGAAATGCGCCAGAAGAAGAAAGATAAAATGAGGGGAATTGAGACGGCTCCCAAAGAAAATAAGGTTACCAACCAGCACTACCCTTCCCATTCTAACAGACCAGATTCCAGAAAAGCAGTTCCTAAAAAAGCTGGCAGTAACGGAGGCAGAAAACCAGGCATTTCATCGCAAGCCAAACCAATGGTTGCGAATGATGAGAAAAACACACCTTCTGAGTTAATGCCTCTAAATAAATTCATAGCACATTCAGGTGTCTGTGGCAGAAGAGAAGCTGCAGAACTGGTAAAAGAAGGAAAAGTAACCGTAAACGGAGATAAAATATTTGAGCCAGGCTATAAAGTTTCCGGAATTGATAAAGTGATTGTAAAAGGCAAACCTGTTTTTCTGCAAAGAAATGCTGTTTATATTCTATTGAATAAGCCCAAAGATTTTATAACCACATCCCATGATCCGCAGGGAAGAAAAACGGTATTGGACCTAATCAAACAGGCCACACCCGAAAGAGTATATCCGGTAGGAAGGTTAGACAGAAACACAACTGGTGTATTATTATTAACCAATGATGGGGAGTTGGCACAAAAACTTACACATCCTTCATTTGAAGTAAAGAAAATTTATGAAGTAACTTTAGATAAGCCTGTTACTAAAAAAGATCTGGACAGTATAATGAGCGGCGTTACTCTCGAAGACGGTTTTGTTGCGGCTGATGCAGTAGGGTATGCCGATCCAAAAGATAAACAGGTAGTGGGGATTGAAATACACAGTGGCAGAAACCGAATTGTAAGAAGGATATTTGAGCATCTGGGTTATGATGTAAAAGCCCTAGACAGGGTCATGTTTGCTAACCTGACCAAGAAAAATGTTGACAGAAGTAAATGGCGGTTTCTGAATGAAAAAGAAGTAAGACTACTCAAGTTCATGAATAAATCTTTCTTACGTAAAGGAAAAGATACAGAGAGAACCACCGAGGAAACCGATTAGTAGTTTATTGCTATTTTTCACCGTATTCGCTTAATTATGCCATTGGATATCATATTTGAAAACGATCAGTTAATTGCCATTAATAAACCTTCGGGGTTATTGAGTGTGCCGGACAGACTTGGGCAGGAAATTTCTTTAAAAGACCTTCTTAAAGAAAGATATGGGAATATATTTACTGTACACAGATTAGACCGCGATACCAGCGGTGTGATTGTATTTGCAAAAACCGAAGAAGCGCACAAACAGCTTTCCCAATTATTTGAAGGAAGGGAGATGGAAAAATATTATGTGGGATTGGTATATGGTAATATGATGAGCCCATCGGGTAGTGTAGACGCAGCTATCATGGAGCATCCGGGTAAAACCACTAAGATGATGACCCATACCAAGGGGAAAACCTCTTTAACGGATTATGAAGTGCTGGAATCATTTCGTCAATATTCCTGGGTTCGTTTCAGAATACATACGGGGCGGACTCACCAGATACGGGTGCATATGCAGCATATTGGCCATTCAATCGTATGTGATGAATTATACGGTGATCCCAAACCCGTATTACTCTCCGCGTTCAAGCGGAATTTTAAACTTTCCCGCTCGGCTGATGAAGAGAAACCCATTTTATCCAGACTGGCCCTGCATTCTAATCGTTTACATTTTACAATTGATGGACAGGACTTTGATTTGGAGGCAGAAATTCCAAAAGATTTGCGTGCTTTATTACAACAGTTGCGCAAATGGAAAGCCTAATCCAATAAGTTGATTTTTGAAAAATTTGTGTTCCGAATAGTTTGTGCTACTCATTCTTATACACTACCCCGTTCTTCATTACAAATTTTACCCTGCTCATTGCCTTAATATCTTTAGTAGGATCTCCTTCAACCGCAATAATATCGGCCAGTTTCGCTTTTTCTATAGCCCCCAATCGATCATCTCCCAATAGATCTGCCGCATTTACCGTGGCTGCTTTAATTGCTTCCAAAACCGGCATACCGGCTTCTGTCATATATACAAATTCCAGCCAGTTCTTTCCATGTGCATACACGCCTGCATCCGTACCAAAAGCAATTTTTACACCGGCTTTATAAGCAAGTGCAAATGTACTTTGCACTTTAGGACCAATCGCCAATGCTTTAGGTGTAACCAGATCAGGAAAATATCCGGGCTTGAGTGCTGAATCTGCTACTGATTTGCCCGCGATAATGGTAGGCACATAATAGGTACCCATTTTTTTCATCAGGTTCATTGCCTCTTCATCCATATAGGTACCATGCTCAATGGAATTAACTCCTGCACGAATGGCTCTTTTCATGGCTTCGGCTCCATGACAATGCGCGGCAACTTTAAACCCATAATCTTTTGCAGTTTCTACAATCGCCCTCATTTCCGCCTCTGTAAACTGTGGGTTTTCACCACTTTTGGCCACACTTAATACGCCACCAGAAGCAGTTATTTTGATTACATCACTTCCTTCTTTATATCGTTGACGAACAGCTTTTACACATTCATCAACACCATTCACTACGCCTTGTGCCGGACCGGGATCGCCCATCAGATCTCTTCGGTACCCATTGGTGGGGTCTGCGTGCCCACCAGTAGAAGCAATGGTTTTCCCTGCAGTATATACCCGTGGTCCTTTGATCAGCCCCTTATTGATCGCATTGCGCAAAGAAATATTTACCCCGCTGCCACCCAGGTCACGAACGGTTGTAAAACCTGCCATCAGGGTTCTTTCGGCAAAAACAACCGACTGAAATGCATAATCTGCCGGATTGAATGTAAACGTTTCCATATACCTATTCGGATTCGTTTCTGATTCCAGGTGTACATGCATATCTATCAGTCCGGGCATGACTGTTTTGCTTTTCAGGTCGATCAGTTTATCGCCTGCAGCTGGGGTTAGGTATCCTTTTACAACATCTGCTATTTTGTTGCCTTCAATAATAATAGACGATTCTTTAAGCACCTGTAAATTTTTGGGGTCGATCAGTTGTCCGCAATAAATTATGGTCCTTTGTGCGATTATTCCATTTAGAAAAAAGAAAGCAGCTGCCAACAAAAATAGTTTTCTCATGAAGGGTAATTTTCAGAAAGATAATAATTAGACAGGGAATTTCGCAAAAAAAAGCCCCGATAGACATCGGGGCCGTAACAAGTACAAAAATAAAACGGTGTGAAAATTATTTATTAGGCTGTGGTGTATATCGCAAATAGGGTTTAACAATATCAACTCCTTTTGGAAATTTTTTAAGAGCATCCTCTGTGCTAACAGCCGGAACAACAATTACATTCTCTCCTTCTTTCCAATCGGCTGGCGTAGCCACGCTATAGACAGAGGTTAATTGTAAAGAATCGATTACCCTTAGTACTTCGTGAAAATTTCTTCCGGTTGAAGCAGGATACGTGATCATCAATTTTACTTTTTTATCCGGCCCGATAATAAATAAAGACCTGACGGTAAAAGTTTCAGAAGCATTCGGATGTATCATTCCATAAGCATTCGCGATGGACTTATCCTCGTCTGCAATAATGGGAAAATTAACAGTTGTATGCTGGGTTTCATTAATATCATTGATCCAGCCTTTATGCTTCTCTAAACTATCTACACTTAATGCCAGTACTTTTACATTTCTTTTTTCAAACTCAGATTTTAATAAAGCAGTTTTACCCAACTCTGTAGTACATACCGGCGTATAATCAGCAGGATGCGAAAACAAAACGCCCCAACTATCACCCAGGTACTCATAAAAATCAATTTCTCCGCTTGATGTGTTTGCCTTAAAATTGGGAGCTATATCCCCTAAACGTAAACTCATGTTATTTGCTTTAATGATTCAAAAATATATAATTCCTACTAAAAAGATAGACTATTTATAAAATTTATTTTTTCTGCCCTAAATCAGTTCCCTTGCTAATTCCCCGCAAGTTACCGACTAAATCAACAAGCTAAATCAGAATCGATGTATTTTACTTTTTCTTAGCACGAACTGTCCGGGCTTTTTGCAGGGAAGTTTTCCCAAATTTGTTTTTTACCTCGTCAATGGCTTTATAGAGGTTATTCTTTTTCTCGGCATCATCAAATAAACTTGCCTGAACAGCATGATTGGTAAGTTCACTCAGCCGAACGCCCAATAGACGAACCGGTTTACCCTTTCTATATAATTTATGAAAAAGATCAATGGCCACGGGTATCAATTCATCATCACGTAAAGTATAATCAATACTGGTTTGCCGGGAGGTTGTTTCAAAGTCAGGATACCGGATTTTAACTGCAATACAACCGGTCAATTTCTCATCCTTCCGCAATTCATACGCTACTTTTTCGGTCATGCGAACCAATTCCTGCAACAGAAAAGCTGTGTCAGCGGAGTTCTCTTCAAAAGTATTCTCGCTCGAAATAGATTTGGCTTCGTGATAAGGATGCACTTCTCCTGTATGAACTCCTTGCGATTTTCTCCATAAATCGGCACCGTATTTACCCAGCTTTTTCTCCAGAACGGTAACTGGTGTATTACTCAGCTCATTAATGGTATGGATACCCATTGCTTTTAATGACTGGAAAGTGTGTTCACCTACCCCTGAAAATTTGCTTACCGGCAAGGGCGCCAGAAACTCCTTTTCCATACCAGGCTGCACAAATAAATAGCCATTGGGTTTTGCCTCATCAGTGGCAATTTTTGCAACCATTTTATTGGTAGCCAATCCAAATGAAATAGGCAGTTTTGTTTTTTCAATAATCTCTGCCCTGAGATCAATGGTCCATTGATAAGGATCAAAGAATTTATCCATCCCAGTCAGGTCTATATAAAACTCATCTATTGAAGCTTTCTCAAACAAGGGGGCTTTTGTGGCAATAATATCTGTAACCCATCTGGAAAACCGGCTATATTCTCCCCTGGTGCCTCTTACTAAAATTGCATGCGGACAAAGCTTCATAGCAGTCTTCATGGGCATGGCACTATGTACCCCAAATTTTCTGGCTTCATAACTACAGGTACTAACTACTCCCCTTTCCCGCGAACCACCAACAATAACAGCTTTCCCTTTTAAAGAGGGATCGTTAATCACCTCAACACTTACAAAGAATGAGTCAAGGTCAAAATGAGCAATATATCGCTGGGGAGTACTCATGAATTCTAATATACCAAGTATTTTTATCGAAAAGAAGTTGTGCGAAGGCGGTTACCGAAAAACATCCAATATTTCCTGATCAATTCTTTTCGGCTTCCCAGTTGATCGGTCCAGTAACACCCAAATACTTTTTGCAGAAATGATTTTTTTCTGGTCGGCTATCCTGATTATCTCATAATGCCTGTTCCAGGTAACGGCCGAATAGTCACCCGTCCATGTTCTTATTAATAACTGGTCATGTAATAATGCCGGAGAATGATAATCTATCTCATGTCGTTTTACCACCCAAAAAACTTTATGATCAATTGCGTGAGAAACTTTATGATGCCAATGTTTATTCGCTGCATCCTGCATAAGTTGAACATACGCTACATTATTCACGTGCTGTAACTCATCAATTTGATCTGCGCTTACCTCGATCGTATATTCAAACACCGGTGTTCCAATAGCGTTATTCATATATTTTACTTATCGATAAATATCGAGTAGTCCATCGGGCAGGGTTACATATACCCGTTTTGTTTTATGATCTATTTTATCCAGGGTTTCGGCATGTAAAGGTATCAGTGCTTCTTTTCCATCTAAACTGATTCGAAGTAATACCTGGTGGGGTTGTTCAATCACTTCTTCAATAGGTCCAAGATCTTCGTCTTCGGTAAGTAGTTGAAAACCCAATAAAGAAATAGGGGCTGTTTTTCCCGCCAGTTTCCTGAAATCAGTATCCAGTAACCATACCTGTTTACCTGTTAACCTGGCTGCCGACTCTTTTGTATCCACTGCTTCCAATTTCACATAAGTATCTTCATGATCTTTTGCTTTAGAAGATTGAACAAAATATGGTAAGTAAGATCCTTTATGTTGCTCAACAAATATGGCTTCAACATCTTTTAACTGGGTCTTTTTACCAAGAGCGTGTTTGAGTATTACCTCTCCGGTTAATCCAAAACTGGCTACAATACGGCCTATATTGATATAATCATTCATGCTACTGCAAATTACAACTTATTGATCAGGCATTACTGCCGGTGTAGAACATAAAAAAGCCCGAAAATTTCGGGCTTTTTTTGGAATATTGTCAGTCATTCTAAGCTTCTGCAACAGGTCCTTCAGTAGCTTCTTCCTGCTTAGTTTCCACCTTTTTAACTACAGGTGTATAAGCTTTCTTAGCTCTTTGGGATTTTCTGTGCTCTTCAGAACGACGGGTAATGTTGCTTTCATGCTCAGTATGCCAGGTTTGGAACTTGGTCATAGCTGCCGCTTCATCAAACAATCCCAGTTTCACACCACGTAACAGGTGTTTCAGGTACAATACTCCCTTGAAAGAGAGGATTCGGCGAACAGTATCTGTGGGTTGTGCCCCTTTGTTCAGCCATTCCAGTGCTTTTTGACGGTCTAACTGAATGGTTGCAGGTACTGTAAGCGGGTTATAAGTTCCCACTTTCTGGATGAACTTACCATCCCTTGGTGCACGAGCATCAGCCACTACAATAAAGTAGAATGGACGCTTTTTACTACCGTGTCTCTGTAGTCTCATTTTTACTGCCATGTTAAATAGAAATTTAAAGGCTTTAGGAATTTGGTTAACCGGCTAAGAATAACCGGGCGACAAATGTAATGTGAAAACCGGTTTCTGCCAAGTTTCCATGTAAAGGAATTGTTACAATCTCTGCTAACCAGGCAGTTATGCCCATTTCATCGTCCCTTGCGTCGCACACTTGTACTGTTAGCA
>CAIYKV010000124.1 GCA_903926855.1 uncultured Bacteroidota bacterium
AGGGATTACTATTATGAAAATGCATCATTCGCTCGTTTGAGAAATATTTCTCTGGCATTTGATATTGCAAAAGTTACTAAGTTGAAATACTTTAAAAGAGCCCAATTGGTTCTTTCAGGAAGAAACCTGGTAACCATCACCAAATACACAGGATTTGATCCTGAAGTTAGTTCCGGTGGTGTTAACTCTGCATTCGATAGAGGTGTTGATAACAGTACTATTCCTAACATGAAATCATACCAGATTGGCTTGAATGTAGGATTCTAATATTAACCCATCAAAAAAAAAAACATGAGAAAATATAAATTGATATACATAGTTGTTGGTGCAATAATGATTGCAGGAACAGCTTGTAAAAAGCAGCTAAATGTAGGGAATCCGAATTCCCCTACTATTTCAGGCAATGCCAATAGCGAAGCCGGGCTGATTGCCCTTACACAAGGTGGTACTTACCTCAATGGTTTTCAAAGCGGCGATGGCTGGTTGGGGAATAGTTATTTTTCTTTACCTTATGGCTATGCTGAATTATTGGGAGATGTGGTAGGTGCTGATGCGGCTAACCAGGAAATCAGTGTGGTTTCTGTTCCTGATCTGGTTACCTATGGTGCCGGTTTAACTCTCGCAAATGGGTCTCCCCATATTGGATTTATCAGGGCATATAATACAAGGGCCAATACAGGAGCCGGTAATAATGTATTGTATTATCAGTGGCTGAACATGTATGCTTTGAATGCGGCATGTAATGCAATCCTGAATCAGGTAGGTACTGTTTCTTTTGGTGGCGACGCCGCTTCAAGAGCTAACACTATCAAAGCATGGTGCTACTGGTGGAAAGGATATGCTTATGCATCCATCGGAACTCAGTACTATTCTGGTTTGATTATTGATACCTATAATGGATCCAGCAATGTATATAAAGTAAAGGATTCTATTATTGCCCGTTCTAACTATTATTATAACCTGGCTGCTACCACAATAGGAGCGATTACCAGCACTTCTGATTATACTACTGTAATGAGCCAACTGATTCCTACTGCATTCCAGACAGGATACGGACAGGTGCCAACAACAGCTATGTGGATCAGAAATATCAATACCATGCTGGCAAGGAATATCCTTTTGAATAAACTGAATCCGTTTGTAAACGGAAAAGTAAATTCAACGATTACCAAGTCAACTACCAGTGTTATGACTGCAGCTGATTGGACTGCTGTATTGAATTATGCAAAAAATGGTATCCAGAAAGGCGATAATGTATTTACCGGAAGAGCCAGTGCCGCAAATGCAGTGTTTACCGCTACTGGTGGTACTGTTGCAGCAATGACATCTAAAACGAATACAAGTTCAACTTTTAAAATTACTGAACGTTTTATTCAGAACTATAAAGCGGGTGATCTTAGGTTGACAACCAATTTCAACACTGCTACCAGGTATAATAATCCAGGGTTTACTACACGTTATTCTCTGATTGATTGTTCCACTGGTCCTGGCACGCCTACTTCTGCCTCAACAATGCAATTATCAAATCTCACTCCTCTTGCTTATGAGTGTTATATTGGTAGTAGCTATGAAGAAAATACTTTAATGATTGCTGAAGCAAATATCATGTTGGGTAATACTGACCTGGGTCTTGCTTCTGTAGATGCTGTGAGAACCTATCAGGGTGCTGCTATTGCTGCGGTTTCCGGAACTGGTCTTACTCAAGCACAGGCAATGGCTGAATTGACAAGAGAGAGAAGAGTAGCCCTTGTATTCAGAGGCCTTTCTTTCTACGATTCAAGAAGATGGGGATGGACTTACGCTGTTTCCAACGGCGGAGGTTACTACAATGGTACTTTTGTAACAGTTGCGGGTGTTGTTTACAACAATGCAACTATCAATTACAATTTCCTTGACTACTGGGATGTTCCTGCTGA
>CAIYKV010000125.1 GCA_903926855.1 uncultured Bacteroidota bacterium
CATACGCCTTTTTCTGGGTTATAGTGGCTGGGCGGAAGGACAGCTGGATACTGAGTTACAGGAAAAAAGCTGGATCACCCGCAATGCCAATGCTTCTCTTGTATTCAATCCAGATATACAACAAACCTGGACGAAATCTCTTAAAGACCTTGGTGGCGAATACACACAAATGACCAATTATCCCATTGACCCGCAATTGAATTGATTAAATAGTAAGTTGGCTATTTATAAATAGTTTACAATAGCAAAATTCGTTACGTGCTGTTCTTTTTATACATTCTTAGCGTCCATTGCGGTACTCTGCCTGCCCGACTATGCCGTTCAGGCGGGCGTCCTTTGCGTTACAGCTTCTAATGGTAACCTTTAAAAAGCAGGAGCGCAAAGGACGCAAAAAAAATGTCGCCAATTAATTAAATTCCCAACTATTCTAATAACACAACAAGTTAAGTAATAGCGCTTTTGCCTTACTTACTACTTATTCTAATTAGCTTTAAGATAAGGCGATTTCTTAAATAAAATCCCCGTTTCAATAGATACTGAACTGATATCAGAAAGCAACGAATACCCGCTGATCATTCCATTCCATATAATATTGATTTGATTATTGGCAGATGCATTTTTAATATCCAGTAATTCAAAACTTAATACACCATCCTCAACACTTTGGGAAGTAGTGAAGTTAATCGAATAGGACACACCGTTTTCTCCAAATACAGTAGGATTATAAAGCATACCGTAATTACTCCAATAGCTGCTATTATCAACCAGTCCGTCTGTGGTACTGGCAATACGCGTAATATTCAATACCAGGTCTGGATGAGCAGTTTTACTGACAATCGTAAATCCTTTTCCTGCAATGCCGCTTGCCAAAGCAACCAAATAAGCTGAGTCGGTTTTAGACAGTTCTTTACTAACTGAAAACCCATTGGCAACTGAAACAGAATCTGTAAGCGCTATAGTTTTGTAATTTGAAAAATTCGTTGTTGGATCATAGGCTGTAACAGTTTTAGATGAGTCGATATTCAATACGGCAATAGGTACAACCGGGGTTTTATTACAACTTGTAACTATTGTACTCAGCACAATTACAAAAGAAACGGATAAAGAAATGCAAAGTGTAGTTTTCGTTCTCATATTGATAATTTTTGGTAAAAAATATATCACAATAAGAATCCTTTTTTTTCAAATAGTTACCTATCAAATATTTTTTTGACGCTGCATTCACATTTTTATTTGTGTTAAAAAAAACATACAAATTAGGTTGAGAACCTAATAGATATAAAAATGCCTTCTACCGATAAAAATCATACGGTAGAAGACATTTAACAATACACTGATTATGCAGCCTTCTTATCCTTTCCTTGGTAAATCAAAAGCGCCACAACAAAAAAAATAGTTGCCATAGCATATTCTGCTCCTCCAATTAATTTTCTATTCAGAAAAAATCCGGAGATATGGAGGATAGGACCCACCACAATCAGAAAAAAAACATACACGATTAATAGAAATTTATCAGCTTCATATACATTGATTTAATCAACCGCTTGTAAATACACGCAAGAACTAAAATCGAGAACAACAATTACCGCTCCTATCCAACCTGCTCTTTTGGCTAACCATTTAGAAACAGTTACCACAGCCGTTTGTATACCTTCCTGCGCCAATCTTTGAAGTCCGGCAATCCCCAAAATTGAAGCCGATCCGATACCGATGGCATCTTTCAAACATTCCCATACTTTCGAAGCATCCAGTTGATTGGCCTGGTATCCTGAAGCTCCGATTGTATTCATACCTATCTGATTACTCGACATTCGGATAGTAGCAGTTCTGATCTGTTGCCATTCGGGTAGATTTGATTGCCACCCTAAATTGATTCCTTCCCGGATAATCTCGCATATCTCGTTTTCAGAGTAGGTTACTAACTGCTTATTAACAGTAAGTAGTCCAAGGATATCATTATCCACTTTACTTTTTCTGGCAACCATTTCATCCATGGATACTCCATAAGAGTTAAAAACCGAAGCCAGCGCTGCATCATCATCCCCCGCTAGTTTCAATTTACTGACCAGCTCGTTTTGTTGAGTACTCAGGCCGGCCGACCGGAAATAATCAGCCTGTCTTGCAAAATCTGTAATAAAATCCCTGCTGAAACTGATAAAACTGGGGGAAGTGTAGATACTGTTTGCCATTTCTGAAACAGATGGCTTTGCCTTTACTTCCATTAATTTTTTCTCACAGGAAATGATGAAAATAAACAATGCCATGCCAGCTAAAAGAAATCTGTATTTCATTTGGTTAGTTTTTGATTTCCCCAAACCTGAAAATCCGACATCGGGGTACTTCGACTTATTGCAATAAAATTTTGTTCGAACAGAACAAAATAACCAACTGATAAGGAGCAATACAATAGGATTAAATACGCAATGGGGAGGGCATTTTAACGGGGGTTGAAAAGCAAAAAGCCCCCGGTATCGGAGGCTATTCGCATATTATATCAACTATTTTCTTTTACAGAGCGGTGGCGCCTTCTACAAGAACGGTTACCTTATTATTCAGCACTTCTACAAACCCACTCTGAATAGAATAATTTTCTGCTTTGTTCTTATCCAGTAAAATTTTCAGATTGCCTTTTCCCAAAGCACTTACCAACGGAGCATGCTTATCTAACACCTCAAACAAACCAGCGATGCCGGGTAATAATACCCCATATACATCACCACTGTAGATCTTTTTTTCGGGAGTTAATATTTCTAAAACCATGAAACAATTTGAAATTTGAAAATTTGACGACTATTTAGCTGATTCAATCATTTTCTTACCTTTCTCAATGGCATCTTCCAAAGTACCTACCAGGTTAAATGCTGCTTCAGGATATTCATCAACTTCACCATCCATGATTGCATTAAAAGCACGGATAGTATCATTGATATCTACAAATACACCTTTTAATCCGGTAAACTGTTCAGCCACATGGAAGGGCTGAGAAAGAAAACGTTGCACTTTACGGGCACGTTGTACAGTCATTTTATCTTCTTCACTCAATTCATCCATACCCAGAATCGCAATAATATCCTGTAACTCTTTGTATCGCTGTAAAATCAGTTTTACACGGTTGGCACATTCATAATGCGCTTCACCAACGATTTGGGGTGTCAGAATTCTTGAAGTTGAATCCAATGGATCCACCGCTGGGTAAATACCCAGATCCGCAATTTTACGGCTCAATACGGTAGTTGCATCCAGGTGAGCAAACGTAGTTGCAGGAGCCGGATCAGTCAAGTCATCCGCAGGCACATAAACCGCCTGTACAGAAGTGATCGAACCATTTTTGGTAGAAGTGATACGTTCCTGCATCAATCCCATTTCCGTTGCCAGTGTTGGCTGGTAACCTACCGCCGATGGCATACGTCCCAACAGGGCTGATACCTCAGAACCGGCCTGGGTGAAGCGGAAGATATTATCTACGAAAAACAAAATGTCCTTTCCTTTACCGGTTCCATCTCCATCACGGAAATATTCAGCAATGGTCAAACCACTTAAGGCAACACGCGCACGGGCTCCCGGTGGTTCATTCATCTGACCGAATACGAAAGTGGCTTTTGATTCTTTCAATCCTTCCATATCCACTTTACTCAAATCCCATCCACCTTCTTCCATACTATGTATGAAATTATCGCCGTATTTCATGATACCGGCTTCAATCATTTCACGAAGCAGGTCATTTCCTTCACGGGTGCGTTCACCCACTCCGGCAAATACAGATAATCCACCATGCCCTTTGGCAATATTGTTAATCAATTCCTGAATCAATACCGTTTTACCTACTCCCGCACCACCAAACAAACCAATTTTCCCCCCTTTTGCATAAGGCTCAATCAGGTCAATTACTTTAATACCCGTAAACAAAATTTCAGAAGCCGTACTCAGGTTCTCAAATAATGGTGGTTTATTATGAATAGGGCGACCGCCAACTTTACTTACTTGTGGCAATCCATCAATCGCATCTCCGGTTACATTAAACAAACGACCGTTGATACCTTCACCAATCGGCATGGTAATCGCACGACCAGTATCAACAACCGTCATACCGCGAACCAATCCCTCAGTACCATCCATGGCAATCGTACGAACACTGTCCTCACCCAAATGCTGCTGCACTTCTAAAATGAGTTTTTCGCCGTTTTCCCTTGTGATTTCCAGGGCATTAAATATTTCGGGTAACACGTTATCATCAGAAAAATGAACGTCAACCACCGCACCGATAATCTGTTTGATCTTACCTTTTGTAGCCATCTCAGGAGATATATTAAGGTTTAAAAATGTACAAATTCATAGCCGGAAACCAATTTTTCCAACTTGGCGGCAAAGGTAAGGGGATGCTCCCTAAAAATCAGAAAAACTGAAAATAAAATTAGAAAATGCCGGGGAGGGGTTTATAGCCCATCCTTGGAACTACCAATGCCTCTGTAAAGCGTTCAGAATCAGCATTTTCAGCAATTAAATAGTTGCCAAACGCTCGATTAGCCTTTTATCCAAAATTCCAGAAATTATTCATAGAATGCCTTTGCGCCCTTTGCGGTTCTCTGCGTTCTCTGCGTAGCTGCTTTTACAACAGTCAGCTAGAAAAGCGGCACCGCAGAACGCAGAGGAAATCCCATTTATTATAAGTAAAACAAGTTGATCTAACCCTAATTCTCCACATCCTCATTAAAAAGCACAAACCCCTGTCGCTGATAAGAAGAAAGGATCACATTTGCCGTCAGTGCCAATTTTATATCAGCCGAAAGCGATTGCTTAGGTACTTCCAGAAAACCCATTGCCTGCCCACAGGCAATAAATTTTACCCCCGCATCCTGCAATTCTTTCAACAACCCGGCATTGGGGTTTTTCATCTGAAACATTTTATGAAAAGCTTCTTCATTCAGAACAGAAAAAATCGCAGCCCCATGAACCGCAACCACCATCTCAATATTTTTCTTTGGAATGCCCGCTGTAACATGCAGATTTAAGATCCGGCCAATTTCTGATAACCCCGAATTCACTTTTTTCAATTTCCCGGAATCACGTCCCCCCACCGTCCAGGATACAATGATCTTGTACAACTGATTGGTATCAGGGAAAGCATCAATGTCTTTAACAGGAATCACTCCGGTTAAAACATGCGATTTAATAACCGGGTACTGTCCCGATACTTTCATTTTTTTATAAAACCTCAACTCACGAGGCGTCATACCAGCTAATTCAGGATCGTCTTTCGCTTTCGTTTCCTGCGAAAAACAGACTGTAGCCAACAGCATTAGGCATAACAGAAAAGGGATTTTTTTGCACATAAAATGGTTTTAAAATAAATGGTAGATGTATAAAGCTTCGTTCCTCCTTTGCGTTACTGCTTCTAAAAGTTACCATTAAAAGCAGTAACGCAAAGGACGCAGAGGATTCGCAAAGAACGCAAAGAGATTTACTTATAATAATCTCCATACCCACGCAGCCAAAACACCCCCCAATATTGGCCCCACTACCGGCACCCAACTATATCCCCAATCACTCCCACCCTTGTTTTTAATCGGTAACAAAGCATGCATAATCCTCGGCCCCAGATCTCGTGCAGGATTAATCGCATACCCCGTAGGTCCGCCTAAACTTAACCCAATACCCAATACCAAAAGTGCTACAGGCAATGCATCCAATGACCCAAGCGAAGTTTGCGATTTGGTGATAAACAGAATACTCAATATAAATACAAAAGTCCCGATAAATTCAGATAGAATATTATCAAACGGACTATTAATCGAAGGCGAAGTACAGAACACACCCAATTTAGTAGCGGCATCACTGGTCTCGTTAAAATGCTGACGATATACCAGCCAAACAATTCCTGCCCCCAACATAGCCCCCAATAATTGTGCAACCAGGTAAACAGGCACCAACGACCATTCAAATTTTCCAATGGATGCCAGAGCAATGGTTACAGCCGGGTTCAGGTGAGCGCCACTTGAGCTGGCAGTAACATATACCCCTACAAATACAGCAATGGCCCATCCCAGGGTAATGGAAATCAATCCACCATTATTACCCTTGGTCCGGTTCAGGATTACATTGGCCACCACCCCATCCCCCAGAATAATCAATAAAGCAGTACCCGTAAATTCTGAAACAAAAGGAGTCATATAGCAGGCTTTTAAATGAATAAAGCAATCGTTATAAAATATAGCAATCTTTCTCTTTTTGCGTTCTTTGCGAATCCATTGCGTCCTTAGCGTTACTGCTTTTAATGGTAATACTATAAGCAGTAACGCAAAGGTCGCAGGGATTGAATGCTACTCAATAACACCAGTAAATTATAGTATTTCAAATTAAGAAAGTAAATATTGCCCCGCAATTTCTTTAAAGGCAATTACCTGTTGCTTCTGCCAAACCACATCCTTCCCCATTTCTTTTGCCATGATAGCGGCAACCTCCTTAGCTACTTGAATAGCTGCATTCGCATCCAGAAAAAGTAAACGGGTTCTCCTTGCCAGAACATCTTCCACAGTCATCGCCATTTCATTCCTGACAGCATATACGATTTCTGCTTTAATATAAGTATACCCTGGATAAATATAGTCAGCCATAGAAGGATCCAGGTTCACCAATCTATCCAATGCCAGTTTACGGTTTCTCGGGTGACCAATCGGCAGGTCCCTGGTTACACAAAATTTCTTATCCAATTTTCCTATAAACACGGCATTATCTACCGCATCTTCTGCCATTTTCCGATAGGTGGTCCATTTTCCTCCCGTTATTGTTACCAGGCCGCCTGTTGAAATCAGTAGCGTATGATCTCTGGATAATAGTGCCGTGCTTTTGCTGCCATTTGTTTTTACCAGAGGTCGTAAACCAACATACACACTTAATACATCAGAGCGCTTAATTTGAGAGCTGCAGTATAGATTGATATGTTTCAGAATAAACTGAATTTCTTCTTCCAAAGGTTTCGGTTCAATAGAAGGCATTTCTATTGGGGTATCCGTAGTGCCTAATACTACTTTCTCATGCCAGGGCACTGCAAACAGCACCCTTCCATCTTCTGTTTTAGGAATCATCATAGCATCCTTACCCGGAAAAAACGAAGCAGGCACCACCAGGTGAATACCCTGGGATGGAGAAACGATCGCATGTTTTTCTGCATCTTCCATTTGCATTACGCTATCTGTAAAAACGCCGGTTGCATTAATCACCGATTTGGCAGAAACCGAATAGGTTTTATTTGTGAGAGTGTCTGTCAGTTCAACCCCATTTATCCTTCCTCGTTTTTTGGTAAATCCGCTTGCCCTGCAATAATTCAATAATACCGCTCCGTGTATTGAAGCTGTTACGGCAAGATCCGTGCTTAAACGACTATCATCAAACTGCCCATCAAAATACAATACACCACCGGATAAGCCTGCAGGATTGATAGCAGGTAAATGAGCGCAGGTTTGCTTTTTTGACAATACCTGCGTTTTCCCTAATGATAATTTCCCAGAAAGAATATCATATACAAACAGACCCAACGCATAATAGCATTTTTCCCACCAGCTGAAAACAGGCACAATAAAAGGTTGAACAGAACTAAGATGCGGCGCATTTCTTAATAACCTGCCCCTCTCACGCAAAGCTTCTCTCACCAATTTAATATTTCCCTGAGCCAGGTACCGAACCCCTCCATGAACCAGTTTGGTTGACCGGCTCGAAGTCCCCTTCGAAAAATCATATTGCTCAACCAATAATGTTTTATACCCCCTCGAAGCCGCATCCACCGCCGCCCCCAACCCAGTTGCCCCTCCCCCAATAATCACAATATCCCATTCCTGAATATTTGCCAACTGCTCCAACATAAAATTTCTGTTCATACACTCGGTTCGGGATATGGTATAATAGTTTGGTGGTTGGCTATTGGCTAAAGGAACAGCTCATTTTCGTTTAAACCTATCCTCCCAAAAGCCAACAGCCAATAGCCAATAGCCAAAAGCTAGAATTGAACTGCCGCTCCAATCGCCCTCTCCCAACCCTTCGATAATTCCTTTCTTTTCTCTTCCTCCATTGCCGGCGTAAAAGTTCTCTCCATTTTCCATTGCTCCTGTATTTCTTCCATACTGCTCCAATACCCAACCGCTAGTCCGGCCAGGTAAGCGGCGCCTAAAGCAGTCGTTTCTGTTATGGCTGGACGAATCACTTTTGTATTCAGAAGATCGCTTTGAAATTGCATTAATAAATTATTGGCGGTAGCACCCCCATCTACCCTTAATTCTTTGATGGCTATTCCTGCATCAGCTTCCATGGCTTTCAATACATCCATGGTCTGATAAGCAATACTGTCTAAAGCCGCCCGGGCAAAATGAGCTCCGGTAGTTCCACGGGTAATCCCTACAATCGTTCCTCTGGCATGCTGGTTCCAGTAAGGAGCTCCGAGTCCGGCAAATGCAGGTACAATATATACGCCTCCGCTATTCTCTACCTCGGCAGCCAATATTTCTACATCAGCCGAGTTGCGAATAATTTTCAAGCCATCTCTTAACCATTGCACTACGGCACCTGCTATAAATACACTACCCTCCAGTGCATAATGGGTAATGCCATTCACTTTCCACGCAATGGTAGTTAATAGATTATTGACCGAGGGTACGGCTTTTTCTCCGGTATTCATCAGCATAAAACAACCCGTGCCGTACGTGTTTTTTACCATCCCCGGCTGGGTACACATTTGTCCAAATAAAGCAGCCTGCTGATCTCCCGCAATACCTGCAATCGGAATATTGGTGGCGGTAAGTATATTTTGCGTGTACCCGTAAATTTCACTGCTGCTTTTTACTTCGGGTAATAATGATTCGGGAATAGAAAATATTTTCAGTAATTCGGTATCCCATTCCAGGCTATGAATATTAAATAAAAGTGTTCTGCTGGCATTAGATACATCCGTGGCATGAACTTTACCATTGGTAAGTTTCCACAAAAGCCAGCTGTCAATGGTACCAAAACAAAGTTCTCCTTTCTCCGCTTTTTCCCTGGCACCAGGTGTATGATCCAGAATCCACTTGGCTTTGGTGGCAGAAAAATAGGCATCTATCACTAAGCCTGTTTTCTGTTGCAATAGTTTATCCAGACCTTTTTCTTTCAACTCATCACAAAAACCAGCCGTTCTTCTATCCTGCCATACAATAGCATGATGAATTGGTTGTCCCGAAATTTTATCCCAGATCACCGTGGTTTCTCTTTGATTGGTAATACCAATCGCAGCAATATCTTTTACCTGCAATCCGGCTTTGGTAATCGCTTCTGCCGCCACTCCCAATTGAGTACTCCATATTTCATTGGCATCATGTTCTACCCAACCAGGCTGAGGAAAATACTGTGTAAATTCTTTCTGTGCCACCGATACAATAGCACCCGAATGATCAAAAACAATGGCCCTGCTGCTGGTAGTTCCCTGGTCGAAGGAAAGTATATACTGTTTCATTGGCAAGCGTTTGCCTGAAGATAATTGTTTTTTTAATTGGGGGAGCTTTGGGGGGGAAGTTGGCTATTGGCCATTGGCTGATTGTTAATGGAGATTAAGTAATGATATTATATTAAAAGAACTCTTCTCAAATTCGCCGAAACCCATACCAACCAAAAGCCAAAAGCTAAAAGCCAACTGCCAATAGCCAACAGCTAATAACCATTACTCAATTAAACAATGCAACAATTACCCTATCTCCGATTCTTCAACCAAATCTCCGGGTCAATAGGATTCCCCTTTTCATTCATGATCATAAAAATAAGCGAGCCTTCCCCTACAAGAGAGGCACCAGATTTGCCTAATACGGTTCCGGCTTTCACTTCCTGACTTTTTGAAACAGATACCGAGGAAAGATTGGTATACCCTGTAAAATATTTTCCATGTTGTACAATCACCATCATTTGCCCCTCTTCTTCATTGATACCGATAATCTTTCCGTCGGCAACACATTTCACACCCGATCCTACCGGAAGGGAAATTTCAATACCGTCTGTTTTATTTTTCAGTTTGGTTCCGGGAATAGATTCAATACCAAAATGTGCCGTTACC
>CAIYKV010000126.1 GCA_903926855.1 uncultured Bacteroidota bacterium
ATGATTTATCTGGGAAACAGGATAAAAGCAAACTTATTTTTCAGGCTTGAATTACACATGAAACCTATTGATAATTAATTCGAATGATGATGGGTTACCGTTCTTTGCCTTTGTATGCAAAATAAATCTCACACCAAGGCAAGGCACGGTTTGGGACACCAATGAAAGACTCGCCTTTTAGTTGGCCATTTTGTATGTTTGAGTATTCACACAATCTCTCATTCAAAAGCATAATCAGACTTTGAAAATAATTTCCTGGAACTGCAATATGGCTTTCAGAAAAAAAGCAGCGTATATCTTGCGTGAAAAGCCAGATATATTGATTGTTCCCGAATGCGAACACCCTGACAAATTAAAATTCCCCGAAACCATTCAAAAACCAACTGATATACGCTGGTTTGGTGCGAACCCACATAAAGGCATTGGTATATTTTCATATAGCAATTATCGGTTCACCTTACTAAAAAAATACAACCCCGATTTTCAATATGTAATTCCGATATCTGTTACTGGTGGAGAATATCCATTTACACTATTCGCCATCTGGGCCAATAACCCCTCAGACCCGGATGGTACTTATGTAGAACAGGTTTGGAAAGCATTAAATTATTATAAACGGGAATTGACCAAGTTGCCTGTTATTTTAATGGGCGATTTTAATAGTAATACTATTTGGGACAGGCCTCAACGCAAAGGCAATCATTCTTCAGTTGTTGAAATGCTGAAAACAAACCATATTTTCAGCACCTATCACCACCATTTCAAACAAATACAAGGCAAAGAGAAACATCCAACACTTTATATGTATCGGCATAAAAACAAACCCTATCATTTGGATTATTGTTTTGCCTCTTCCAAATTTCTGGAGAAACTGGATACAGTGAAAATCGGGACTCATGCAAAATGGAGTCCCCTAAGCGACCATGTTCCCATAATAGTAAACTTCCAATAGAACACAAATCAGCAAATGTTTATTCTACCGCTTCACAACCATTCAACAATTCAACAGTTTAACAATGAAACATGCCCCCCTATTTGCCCCATATTTCCTAATTTTGCTCCATGAATTCGAACCTGGTGAATGAGGCAGTAAAACCCTGGGAAGTATCTGATACAGATGTATTAACAGATACAACCAAAGGTTACAGTCTTGTGGTATGGAATGATGAGGTAAATACTTTTGAATGGGTAATTGAAACACTGGTAAAAGTGTGTGGACATACCCCGGAACAAGCAGAACAATGCGCGCTTTTTATTCATACACAAGGCAAGTATGCAGTAAAGAAAGATGAATACACCATCTTAAAGCCCATGTGTGATGCCATCACCGACCGCGGAATTGGCGCAACGATAGAAATAACTACTTCCTAATAAGAGTTACCTCATACAAGAGTTACAACACAATTTAATCCTATTGATTCATGCCATTGCACGCTTTAACAGAAAAGATCTGGTTTCCACCGGTTACAGAAGCAGCTGAGGATGGATTATTAGCGATGGGGGGTGATGTATCAACCGAAAGATTGTTATTGGCTTACCACCAGGGTATTTTTCCCTGGTATGATGGAGATATTCCGCTGTGGTGGTCGCCCGATCCACGTTTCGTGCTTTTTCCGGATGAGTTAAAAATCAGCAAGAGCATGAAATCCCTGATCAGAAAAGGCTCATTTCAATTCACTAGTAATCATGCTTTTCCGGCCGTTCTCCATTACTGCAAAGAAAACCAAAGAAAAGGCCAGGATGGTACCTGGATCACTGATGAACTGGAAAAATCGTTGAACCAATTACATACCATGGGCTATGCACATAGTGCCGAAACATGGTTAGATCATCAATTAGTGGGTGGATTATATGGTATTCGTATTGGAAAAATGTTCTTTGGGGAAAGTATGTTCTCGATAAAACCCAATGCCAGTAAGTTTGCTTTTATCCAGTATGTTGACCAATTAAAAACAGAGCAGGTAAAGCTGATCGATTGCCAGGTGTATACAGAACATCTGGAGAGTTTGGGTGCCAGAATGATTACACGAAAGGAATTTATGAACTGTCTTCAACAAAATAGCTAACTCTTATAGCCGTACATTTTTTCAACGTCTTTCACAATTTTTTCCATCTCCCAATCATTGCCTTTGGCTTCGTAATTCTGTTTCAGGTTACTGCCAAACAATACAGCGATGGTTTGCCAGAATGCGGCACTGATAAACCCTTTGTATTCATCAATGATCTCGTAACAATTATTTCCTGTTTCGCGATAGATCAACTTCATCAGCACTTTTCCCTGGAAAACGGATAATTGTGTAAGCTTATCAGTAAATTCTTTTTTCAATTCCTTCTCCCTGGCTTTGATAATATTCCTTCGCTCTTTTTTATCCGAAACATGCACCAATTTTGCATTGATCTCGTTCATAATTCTACCCGCTACCTTGGCATAAGGATAAGTAACATACACTGCATTCCGAAGCCTGGTCCATTCAGTCCAATATTTTCTTTGCTGTGGAGTAAGACGTGTATACACCCAAACCGGAGGTAAGGAACTGGAAGGTATGGTATCGCCCTGTGGTGTAATAAAAGCAAATACCTTCAGGGTATCATTGATACCATGCTGTTGGGCATATAATTTGTTTCCTGTCTGGAACAGAAAAACAAAACTTATACAAAGGATGCTATTTCTGATAGTTCGTGTCAAGCTTCTTGAAATTAGACAGTTTTCCACTGATTAATGCTGCCCAAAGCAAAAAAGTAACCTTTATAAATGTTAAGAAACTGGTTTTAGGTAACCGGGTGTTCTTTTCACTCTTTGGATAATGGACATGATAAAACCAATCACCATAATTATCACCCCTATCCAAAGAATATTAATCATGGGAAACTCATATACTTTCAGCGTTATCAGGTCAGTGATGGCCCCGCTTTCTTTGATACCAATTTTGAATTTATCCGATCCCTGATCGGGTGCTCCATTAAACAGGAATACGAGACTTTGCGATTGAACCGTATCCGGGATCTGCCTTAATTCTGTCAACCCTTTTATGGCAACGCCCGGATTGGCTGTATATCTTCTCCCGTCTTTGGCAACCACCGTCATATCCATAAACAAGGCAGTTTCATCCTCTGCATATTTAGTTTTGAGTTCTGCAGGGTTCTTGGATACTTTATTCAAAATGATCATCCCATTGCTATAAAAAACCGTGTCATGCACACTTAGCTGGTATTTTTTAAAGCTGGATGTATCTGGCTGGGTATTTTCCTGGAAAGAAGTGATATAGACAAAAATATCTTTGTACCAATAATGTTTGGCCGCGGGATTGGCTGAAAATCCTTCACCTCCTTTGTTCTGTTTTATCACATCAGGATATAACTTAAAACCTTCCGATCCGTCTTTTGCTTTAAAATCAATTTCAAAATAGCGTTTACGATCTTTTGCATTCAAAGTGTCCGAAACATAGGTCACCATGAACTTACCCATATCCGTAGCTACTGCTTTGAAAAGCGTAATGTTTTCAGCAGGATCGCCTGTAGCACCATTCTTTTCCTTTGGATTTACCCGCAATGGACTTACTCCGGTAGTATTCCAGCTTAATACAGTTTTCTTGCTTGAAGAAATCAGGATACCCACCAACACCAATCCAAAACCTATATGCGCAACAGAAGCACCTGCTGCCTTGATCTTCCCCTTTAATCCCAGCCAGATATAAGCGATATTACCCACTACTGCATATACAGCTGCAAAAATGGCCATATGAATAGCAAATAGAAAACCCGGACCTTTTTTATCAAAATTGATATTGCCGAATAAACTGATAGACACGCTGATCAATACGGCTATCAATGTAGGTATCCATATTTTTTTACCCAAAAAAGCTTTGGGTGTGTCTTTGTATTTTAAGTATTGCGTTAAGGCAGTCAATAAGCCAATCACAATCGCTACAAATACCTGTATCTGGTTATAGGCAAATTCAGCATCTTCGGGGGGTGACATATGTGTGCCGAAAAGTTTATTGAAAACTGGCACAGATGTTTTGGAAATAATTACCATTCCCGATAAAAAAAGTACCAATGAGCCAATGAATATCCAGAACTCCCGACTATATACATTCTCTTCTTTAATAACTGCCGGGATGCTTTTATAATTCCGGATATAGAGATACATAGCCGGTAAAAAGAAAACCAGCACAAATAATACCAATTGGGTATTCATATCCAGGTCTACAAAAGCATGCACCGATGTATCTCCCAGTATCCCGCTTCTGGTTAAAAATGTTGAATACAAAACCAAAACAAAACTTATGATGTAAAAGAAATAAGTAGGTCGTAATGAATAGCCACTGTTTTTATATACCAGGTTGGTATGTAATCCGGCCACAAGGGTTAACCAGGGAACCAGGGAAGCATTTTCTACCGGATCCCATGCCCAATAACCACCAAAAGAAAGACTTTCATAAGCCCATGCGGCGCCCATCATTACACCGAGTCCCAGTACGGCTGCAGAAAACGCAGCCCAGGGAATAGCGGGTTTTGTCCAGTCATGGTTTTTACGCATCAGTCCGGCAAACGCATAGGCAAAAGGCACGATGGTAGAAGCAAACCCCAGAAATAATATTGGAGGATGTATCACCATCCAATAATTCTGTAGCAAAGTATTCAACCCGTTACCATCTTTTAAAAGCGTGAGGTAATTAGGCATGCTAAAAATGGGTGCGGTTATTTCGTTGCGGGTTAATGTAAACGGACTGCTACCCACTTTAATGCCAAAGAAATAAACACCCATCACCATGGTAGCTACACAGAATTGTGCAAAGCTGATCACAGTCATTACCCCTGGCTCCCAATCTTTCGATTTCCAAATCAATACCCATCCCAAAACACAATGCCAGAAACTCCAAAGCATAAAGCTCCCCTCCTGTCCTTCCCAGAAACAACTGAGCAGGTATTCAACCTGCAAACTTCGATCACTATGTGACCAGGCATATTTGTATTCAAACAGGTGATGAGATATAATATAATACAGTGTAAAAAACATGGCCAACACGCCAACTGTTTCCAATGCAAAACCTATTCTTGCTAACCGAAGCCAGATTTTCCTTTCAACCAAATCCTGCAACCTGGAAGCCTTAAAATAGGCAACTGTTGAAAACAGGGATGCGACCAGGAAGAGCAAAGCAAAAAAATGTCCGATCTGTCCTGCCAATAAATTTTCTCCGATATAATTCATGTAATAAGGGTTCTGATAATAGAAAAAGTACTCATCAATCGCCTCTCAACGCTATGCCATCATTACCCGTTTACAGGTGATGGCAGACTTTTCGCTGCATTGGGGTCGTCTTTGTATTTAGAAGGGCATTTCAATAAAATATCCTTACACTCAAAATGGTCACCCTGCATTTTACCTTTTAACACGATACGGTCACTTTTTTCCATATCGGTGGGTTTGTTATTATGATAAACCACTTTGATACTATTACCGAGTGAGTCAACCGCAGTAAATACCAGGTAATTGGGATTTTTGACAGCATCGTACTCAACGGGTTGCCTTTTATCTAATTTGGCAATCAGGTTCACGAACTTACCTTCTTTCTGTTTGGCAGAAGAAATGGTTTCGTAAGTAGTCAGATCACCGGTATAACTGATCAGCACCACAATAGAAATAGCAATCAGAACCAGGATAGCGATGTTTGTCTTCTTCATGAATAAGTATTTACTATGCAAAAGTAGCCCAAAATGAATTTGAAACCGCTGACGATTATCAGCAGATTGTATGAAACCCGTTATAAAAACGAATAACCGAGAGAAATAGAATAAAAACCCTTGTATACCTTTGTTTAACCAGCACTGTTAAATTAGCCATGAACTGTCATTCTTTTGTCAAAATCCCCAAAATGAAGCTAAATTTGCGCCCTGTTTGCATTTTAAGAAAATACTATGCCTGATTTATCGCATTTTGATCCCAATTCCGTGGGTAATCCTTCCAACAATATTTTTGGATTACCCTTCAGCGAAGAAGACGCCCGACTCGTAATTCTGCCCATACCCTGGGAAGTGACGGTAAGTTATGGTGCCGGCACATCCAGAGCAGCAGAGCAGGTGAATAAAGCTAGCAAACAGGTAGATATTTTTGATACCGATGGCCACCAGGGTTGGAAGCAGGGTTTTTTTATGAAGCCGGTTGATAAACGAATTTTACTGAAAAGTGATTACCTGCGCAAAGAAGCCGAGCTCTATATTGACTATATCTCAAAAGGAGAAGATATTCAGAAGAATAAATTCATTTGCAAAAGCCTGAAAGAGATCAATGAAGGAAGTTTATTGTTGAATGAATGGGTATATGATCAAACCAGGGAACTCCTGAATCAAGGTAAATTGGTGGGCATTCTGGGTGGAGATCACAGCACACCCATGGGTTTTATGAAAGCACTTGCCGAAAAGCATGGTGATTTCGGGATTTTGCAAATAGATGCCCATTGCGATCTACGGAAGAGTTATGAATATTTTACCTATTCGCATGCTTCTATCATGTACAATGCCTTACAGGAAATTCCAGCTATTCATAAACTGGTTCAGGTGGGTGTACGTGATTATTGTGAAGAGGAATGGGATTTGATTTGTAACAGCAACCATCGGATTGTTACCTATTTTGACAAAGCCATCAAGGAAAGACAATTTGAAGGAGAACGCTGGAAAGCTATTGTTACAGAAATCATTGAACACCTGCCGGAAAAAGTATATCTCAGTTTTGATATAGACGGATTGGACAGAAAGTTCTGTCCCAATACAGGCACTCCCGTCCCTGGCGGATTAGAAATGGAAGAAGTACTTTATCTGGTCAAAAAAATATCAGAAAGCGGTCGTAAACTAATCGGTTTTGACCTGGTAGAAATCAGCTCTGGCCAAACCGACTGGGATGCCAATGTGGGTGCAAGAATTCTTTGGCGATTATGCAATTTGCTGGTGAATAACCAATAATCTCTTTTCAAATCTTCCTCTGCGAAACCTTTGCCCATCCTTTCTGTGCGGTGAAAAATGCCCATCGAAATTTACCGAACATAACAAGAGAAACAACATTATCGCAGAGAAAATCAAAACTATACAGAGTCATATTTTTGCATAAAAACCTGCATCTTTACTCACTAATTTGAAAGGACCATGGAAGGGAAAGAATATGATTATATACTGGTATTTAAAGGAACCGGCCACGGGCTGGTGAACCGTATCAGTAAGTTGATGTTATTATTGGCTATCAGCATTTTCATTTTTTCATCCGTATTCCCGTTTAGCAAAACCTCTATTCTTCCCTTAATCATTACGGCCGCTATTATTGGATGGTGGGTATATCTTTATCTGCAACAAAAAAAAGGGAATATTTTGTACTACCGGATTGCATTAATGCTTGCCGCTTATGGTTGGTATATACAGCCAAAAGGGTTATTGATTGCTCTTGTTTACCTGATTGCTGCTTTATTGGAAAAGCAGGTCAAGTTTCCGGATGAAGTGGCTTTTGATAATGAGGAGATCGTATTCAATAGTTTTCCGAAAAAATTCTTTCCTTGGAATACTTTCCGGAACATTGTTTTAAAAGATGGATTACTAACCATTGATTTTAAGAATAATAAACTCATTCAGAAGGAATTAGAATCGGTAACTACCAAAAAAGAAGAGGAAGAGTTTAACGAATTCTGCCAGGTCAGACTAAGCCCGGTTACTGTCTAATTCATTTAGCCGCATTCTGCTGATTTTTAGTTTTTACAGTTACTTTTGCCGCATGGCAATGGATCAATCCCCCTATTTATTGTATTCGGATGGAAATGGAAATATATTTGAAGATACCAGTCTGTATGCTGTTGGCAGGGCCGGCTGGGATGCTTTTCCAGTTCCGGCAGAAGAATGGATTGAATTACCCGATGGAGGAAATTTATATGAACTTCCAGGCAGAAGGGGGATCGGGATAGATGTTGCCAGTGGCGAAATGCGTTTATGTGAGAAAGGCTGGTCAGTTGCTGCTTTTATTCCACCTGCGCATACCGGTCTTTACCTCGCAGCTTTTGAAACCCTTCCTGAAGCCCCTACTTTACCCTTATTTTGTTATACAGCAGCAGGATGGCTGAATGAAAAAACCTATGTACCAGCCGTACGGATTGAAAAAGATATTCGCCAGGAAAATGCAGGATATAATGAGGAGCAGATAGAGAAAGGAACCTTGCATCTTTTACAAAATTATAGTGAAAACAGACTGGTAAAGCACCTGATGGAAAATTGCTGCATGACCTATCATTGTCCCGCCGCACGCAATTTTGCTTTAGCCAGATGGGAATGTCCTGTACCTACTTCCCCTGCCTGTAATGCCAATTGTATCGGTTGCATTTCATTTCAACCAGAAGAAGAAACGATTGTATCAACCCAGGACAGATTAACGTTTAAACCCAGCGCCGAAGAAATCGTTGAATTTACGGTTCCACACCTGCTGAATGCTGATTTTCCGATTATCAGCTTTGGTCAGGGTTGTGAAGGCGAACCCTTATTAATGTGGGAAACCATACGAGAATCCATTATTGAGATTCGCAAACATACACAGCGAGGCAGTATCAATATCAATACCAATGGTTCAAAACCGGATGCGGTAAAAGTATTATGCGAAGCGGGATTGAATAGTATTCGGGTAAGTACCAATTCGGCAAGAAAGCATATTTATGAACCTTATTACAGACCGAATAATTACCAGTTTGAAGATATTATTGAAAGTTTGCGGGTAGTCAGATCTTATGGCGGATGGGCAAGTATCAATTATTTTGTTTTCCCGGGAATGACAGATAGTGTAGAAGAATATGAAGCCTTACGCAAGCTGATTATTGATACAGACCTGAGTATGATACAGTGGCGTAATTTCAATATTGACCCGGATTGGTATATGGGAAAAATTGGTGTACATGAAACAGGGGAAATGCTGGGCGTAAAGCAACTGATGGATTTGATACGGGATGAGTTTCCAAAACTTCGGTTTGGTTATTTCAATCCCTCCATGGAAAGGATGAAAGGGGATTATGAGCATCATTTTGCCGGTGGTGAATTGTATAAATAGAGATTTTAAGTTTCCTCCTCATAACCATTACGCACAATTTAATTACCTCATTCTATTATTCGTAAATGCTTTCAACCCATCCTAAAAAAGATATTTACCTCGGTATATTACTCGCTACACTGGCGGTAGTTATCTGGTCTGGTAATTTTGTTATTGCAAGGGGTGTTAGTGCACAGGTAGGGCCGTTTAGCCTGGCATTTTATAGATGGGGTACGGCAACTTGTATTATGGCCCCTATCGCCTGGAAATCTTTTTCGAGCGAAAAAAAGCTATTATATACCCATAGAAAATACCTGATCTGGGTAGCATTATCCGGAATTACTTTATTTAATACTTTCATTTATATAGCCGGACATTATACTTCGGCCATTAACCTTGCACTGGTGGGTACTACTTCCTCGCCTATTTTTGCGACGGTGCTTGCACTGATATTTTTAAAAGAAAAAATCAGTGGGTTTCGGTTAGCAGGAATCATGGTTTGTTTATCGGGTATTCTTTTATTACTATCGGGTGGTAAACTGGAAACCCTCCTCAGCTTTAGATTCTCGAAAGGAGATCTCTGGGTATTATGCGGTGCTATGGCATTTGCCACGTATAATGTATTGGTCAAAAAAAAGCCATTGCAAATATCCTCCCTCAGTTTCCTGTTTATAATATTCTTTGTGGGTACAATTATGTTAATACCAGGGTTTATTATTGAACAATCAGCCGGTATGCATACACATTGGAGCTGGCAACTGATAGGCGTGATCTTGTATCTCGGCGCCGGCACTTCCGTCATTTCATTTATGAGCTGGAATATAGCCATTCAGAAACTCGGCACGGGAAGAACCGTTCTGTTCGGCAACCTGACACCCATTTTCAGCACCCTGGAAGCTGTTTGGCTTTTGGGAGAAAGAATTACCCATGTGCATTTGATCAGTGGTTTATTAGTAGTGCTGGGATTGGTATTGGCAAACACCCGGCAAAAGCCAAAAAGAAACTCGGAAATCCTTTATGAATAAGGGCCGGAAACACTGTTTTACTTATGATTGATAGTCTTACCCTTTTTCTACTTTGCCTCTTCGCTTTTTCTGCCGATTTTGTAGATGCTATTGCGGGTGGTGGTGGATTGATACAAACGCCTGCGGCTTTGATTCTTTTGCCTCAATTTCCCATTGCTACGGTTATTGGCTCATTGAAATTACCTGCTTTTACGGGTACAGGACTGGCAGTTACCCAATATATAAAGCGGGTTAGTATTCAGTGGAAACCTATTTTATTGATGTGTCTTACAGCATTCATGGCTGCATTTGCAGGATCAGAAGTATTATCCATAATGGGAAACCGTTTCATGAAGCCCGTCATTTTTTTTGTATTAATCTTTGTAGCTGTATATACGTATACAAAGAAAAATTTCGGACAACAGATTCATAAAACACATTCTGCCAAAACCCAATTGGGGTATGGTTTATTGATCAGTTTGGTGATCGGTTTTTATGATGGATTTATTGGTCCGGGTGCCGGCAGCTTTCTCGTACTGAGTTTTATTATGATCCTTGGGTTTGATTTTTTGCATGCCAGTGCCTATGCGAAAATGATTAATCTGTCAACCAATTTCGGTTCCATTATCCTTTTTCTTTTAAAAGGAATTATCCTTTGGCAAATTGCCATTCCCATGGCCATCTGCAATGGATTAGGGGGGATATTGGGTGCCAAGATGGCCTTATCAAGGGGTAACCGCTTTATCCGCTATTTTTTCATGCTCATTATAACAGGTACCCTGATTCGCTTTGGGTATGATGTTTTTATAAAGCATTGAATTTGATTTTGTGTTACTTCTGACAGATCCATGAAATGCATCCCCATTTCTTTCTTTAACATATTCTTAGTAAACACCCGGCAGCAGATAGCCTGTAAAAAGAATCCTGTTTTTATACCTAATCCACTGGTAATGAAA
>CAIYKV010000127.1 GCA_903926855.1 uncultured Bacteroidota bacterium
AGTATACAAGAATTGATTATAAAAAATTAGAGGAGTACCATAAAGGAAACTCCCCTAAACAGGCTGGTATAAAACCGCCTAAAGAACAAAATTAAAAATATTAATCAAAACACTTGATTATTAACACAGAATCTCTGCGGTGCTGGTTTTACAAGCTGTTTGATCCATATGGTTTTAGAATCTGGTTGAACAGCAGCATCGCAGAACGCAAAGAACCGCAGGGAACGCAAAGAGGATATCAAAACAATAGCTACATATCCCTACCTTCATAAAATGAAACAAATTCAAAAAAATATTAATAATACTTAACATATTTAACCACCCATCACAACCCATTTTAAACTATTTTGCCATCCCTGAATCCATAGAAACAGGAAATCATCCACCTCTGCATCTGAATCATGGCTAAAAACTATAATCGCTATACAACCATCCGGTACATAATAGATGCCTCCGTGCTGGGTATAGCCTATTTTTTAGCCGGCAATTTCACCAATGGGGATGGCTTTTTTCATGAAACCCCAAACGACTACCTCTTTATCTCAGTTTCCCTGCTTTCCTGGTATATAGCAGCCAGTTTTTCAAAACTCTATGCCGACAGAAGATCCAATAAATATTCAGAAGAAATCATCTTCATCATCTATACCCAGATTGTTTTCTCAGTACTCCTGAGTTCCATGTCCTTTTTCCTGCGCAATGTGCTACAGTATACTACCCATTTTTTTATCGTCTATCTTGGCATATTGTTTACCCTGATCACGTTCACCAAATACATCATCCGTAAATACCTGCACTCCGCTATTTTTCAGGGTAAATTATTCGATAACTTATTAATCGTAGGTGCCAATACAAAGGCGATGGATTTCTATGAAACCATTAATAAATATTACTATTATGGTTATAAATGCGTAGGCTTTCTTGACGATCATACACCCAAAATGAATGGCTGTCATTACCATGGAGAAATCCGGAACCTGTCCAGTATCCTGCAATCAAAAGAAGTAGATGAAGTGATTATCGCCCTGCCCAATACCCATAATAAGCAGATACAGGAATGTATAGAAGTTTGCGATTACCATCGAATCAAGGCCAGAATGATTCCTGATCTGCAACAATATACTTCCAGTAGTATACAAGTAAATAATATCGGTTTACTACCCTTATTAAGTGTACGATCATTACCCCTCGATAAACTGGAGAATAAGGTGTTAAAAAGAACACTGGATATCGTTTTCTCCATACTTTTTTTCCTGCTGATAGGTTCCTGGTTACTCCCTTTAATCGCTTTGGCCATCAAATTAACTTCCAAAGGCCCTATTTTATTTAAACAGGAAAGATGGGGTTTGAATAACGAAAAAATTACCTGCTACAAATTCCGAACCATGGTAGCCGATAGTTCAGATATAGATGCCAATGGCTTTTATCACCAGGCATCCAAAAAAGATTCACGCGTAACCCTGATCGGTAAATTTTTACGCAAAACCAATTTGGATGAACTACCCCAGTTCTGGAATGTATTATTAGGCAATATGTCCGTAGTAGGCCCGCGTCCTCATCCAACCCCGCTTAACCTCGAAGTAATGCATACAGTAGATAATTATATATTACGACATGTAATCAAACCCGGCATCACCGGCTGGGCACAGGTAAATGGCTGCCGGGGCGAAACCCGCCTGCCCGGCTCCATGCAACAACGCGTAAATTTCGATCTCTACTATATTCATCGCTGGACTTTCTGGCTCGATTGCCAGATCATCCTACAAACCATCATCAACCTAATCCGTGGAGATCAAAATGCATATTAATATTGAATACTTTGCGTCCTCCTGCGCATCCATTGCCTGCCCGACTAAGCGGTTCAGGCGGGCGTTCTTTGCGTTACTGCTGTTAATGGTATTTTCATTAGCACTAAATATAAGGCTTTGATAAATAATCAAACCTTTAAAAGCTGTACCGCAAAGAACGCAATGGACGCGCAATGAACGCAAAGAGGGAAAACAATTTTCAATCCCCGCCAACGTTTACAATAAATAAAAAACAAGTTTTGAAAATCAATAAATCTCACCCCGCAATCCTTCCCCAAAAAATGAGATTACTGGGTCTCCTATGTCTCCTCTGCCTCCTAACCCCCAAACTCCAATCACAAACCATCTGGGAAAATCCACACTCCGAAATATACAATTACCTCTACCGCATGGCCCAGAAAGGCCTGATTGTATATAACGATAATATCCGCCCCATCCCCAGAATCTATATAGAACATTGCCTCGATACCCTGCTCACAAAACAAAACCAACTCACACCGGTTGAACGCAAAGAACTGAACTTCTACAAACAGGAGTTTAGTGATGAGTCCTTTCAGCCGTCTATGCAATTGATACAAACCAAATTCCTCAAAAAAGATACCGCTGATCGCTGGCGTATGTTCACAGCCACCGGAAACAATACCCTGATCCGAATCGATCCCATACTTTCTGTAGGCACCATACCCGGCAATGGCAGTAATGTAATACAAGGCAGTAATGGCCTGAATATCTATGGCTACCTCGGTAAACACTGGGGTTTTTATCTTTCCTATAATGATATCACGGAAAGAGGAACCGCTATCGATAGTCTCAAACAAAACACCCCCGAAACAGGTATCGTTACCCGGGTGGCACTCAACCACAAAAGCCAGAACTACCAGGAATTCAGAGGCGGTATTGCCTATAGCTGGAAAAACGGAATAGTCAGTTTTGGCCAGGATTACCTGACCTGGGGCTATGGAGAAAACGGAAGAATCGTGTTGTCCGATAAAGCGCCTACCTACCCCTATTTACGATTCGATTATAAACTCCTCCCCTGGCTTAGCTTCAATTTTACCCATGCCTGGCTAAATTCTAATATCATTGATTCCACAGCTACCTATAATACTGGGGTTACCGCTTATGGCGGTCAACGCATTATTTATGTATCAAAATACATGTCCAACCATAGCATTCAAATTACCCCCACCAAAGGATTGGACATAAGCCTTGGGGAAAATATCATTTTTACCGACCGACTAAACATCGGCTACCTAAATCCCATTTTTATCTATGCCATTTATGATAACCTGATTAATAATGGAAACAACAATGCAGGCTCAAACAAACAGGTATTTTTACAGCTAAGCTCCCGCAACCAGATCAGAAAAACACATCTATATGCAACCCTGTTTATTGATGAGATCAGGCTATCCACCCTATTCGACCCGGTAAATAGCAGAAATCAGCTGGGCTTTACCCTGGGCGGATCCATTACGGATTTAGGTATCCATTATCTAACCCTGGGTATGGAATATACCCGTATCAATCCCTTCGTATACCGGAACCTGATCCCCGCACAAAACTATACCCATGATGGTTACCTGATGGGCGATTGGATGGGTAATAATGCCGACAGGCTCCTGATCACAGCAAAATATACCCCGCTACCCCGACTAAAAATTCTGTTACGCTATCAGGCAATGCGAAAAGGAGGCCCCGGCACCCTCGATCAGCAATATTTCCAGCAACCCCAACCCCATTTTCTATTCGATCTCCAAAGCATTCAGAAAGAATTCTATTCGAAAATATCCTATGAATGCACCCATAAACTCTATATCAATGCCTACCTCCAACTACAACACACCGATGATAAAATAGCCGGAACCACCTACACCAACAAAAACTACAGCCTCGGTTTCACCTACGGCCTCTAACCCACCTTAGCGTCCTGCGGTCCCCCGCGTCCTTTGCGATGCTGCTTTTCAATATCTTTTGCAATTAGTTAATGATGCAAATGTTTACTAACCCCAGAAACCCTGAAAAGCAGCATCGCAGGGAACGCGGGGGACCGCAGTGGACGCAGAGAGGAGAACCTAACTAAAAATTAAGGATTTCACATTGATTTCAATACCCCCACATCCCATTAAATACCGATATTCGTACCAATGTTTATATTGCACAGAATGAACCCCAACCTGAAGAAATATTATATCCTGTTCCTGATCTGCCTCACTCTTTCGGGCACAACTGCCCTTTTTGCCCAGGACCTATCCGGCGCCTCCTTTGGCAAATCCGGCCAAATGTCAGATCAGCAAATCATGCAACTCTGGCAACAGGCCCAAAAAAGCGGCATGTCAGAAAGCGATGCCATGAAAATGCTGGTACGCCAGGGAATGAGCCCATCACAGGTAAATACATTCAAAAAAAGACTGGTTGACCTGCAGGGTTCTTCAAAATCAAAAACCAAATCGCAAAACCTGATACTGGATACTGCCAATTTTCTGCGCGATACCTCCTGGGTATTCGAAGTACCGGAAGCCAGGAAAAGATCCGTCTATTATGGCTATGATTTCTTCAGCAATCCCAATGTATCCTTCGAACCCAACCTGAACATGGGTACCCCAAAAAATTATGTACTGGGGCCGGGTGATGAATTAACCGTAACCCTTACCGGACTCAACGAAACCAATATCACCAATAAACTAACCCGCGAAGGAAATTTTGACCTCGAACATGGTGGTATAGTTGCATTATCCGGTTTAACAGTAGAAGGTGCCACAGATAAGATCCGTGCAAAAATGAAAGCCGTGTATCCCGGACTGAATTCCGGCATCACCAAACTTTATGTAACCCTCGGAAATGTAAGAAGCATCACCATCCATATCATTGGAGAAGCGCAATTACCCGGCCAATACAATGTTTCCTCACTGGCAGGCTTTATCAATGTATTGTACAAATCCGGCGGACCCTCACAAAATGGATCACTGCGAAAACTGGAACTGATTCGAAATAATAAAGTCATCCAGACCATCGATTTTTATACCTTCCTCCAAACCGGTCTCCTACCGGAAAATATTCGCCTGGAAGACCAGGATATCATCCGTTTCCCGGTATACGAAAAAAGAGTGTCATTAAATGGAGAAGTAAAAAGACCGGCTATATATGAATTACTGGAAAAAGAAACCCTGGCCGATCTGTTAAGATATGGTGGTGGATTGGGTGATACGGCTTATACAGAGTCAGCCAAAGTGGTACAGATGGGCAGCCAGGAAAGAAGAATCCGGGATGTGGCTTCAACAGATTTTGCATTTTTCATTTTACACAATGCCGATTCTGTTTTTTTTGATAAACTCTTACCCCGCTACGAGAATCGGATTTATATAACAGGTGGTATCCAACGTCCGGGCAATTATGAACTCACCAATGGATTAACGCTTTCAAAACTGGTACAGAAAGCAGCCGGGTTACGCGAAGATGCTTTTGTAAAAAATGGCTATATCAAACGCAGATTACCCAATGGAGAACGAGATTTCAAATCCTTCGATATTACCAAAGTACTCAGCGGGTCTGCTCCCGATATTTCCCTGATCAAAGAAGATTCCATCTTTATTATTTCGAAAGACAGCTTGCAGGATATCCCAACGGTAAGCGTTGGCGGCAATGTACGAGCACCAGGCATTTTTCAATACAGACAGGGCATGACCTTACAGGATCTGATTGTAATGGCCGGAGGCTTCACCAACCAGGCAGCCAGTCATAAAGTTGAAATCTCCAGACTCGAAAAAAACAAAGCAGATACGGTTGCCAATAAACTGCTCGATGTAATAAAAGTAGATATGGATTCTGCCACTGGCAATAACCAGGCAAGTTTGATTACCATCAAACCCCAGGATTATATATTCGTACCCAGACTGCTAAACTATGTATCCTTAGGTAGTGTAAAACTCAGAGGGGAAGTACTGTATGCCGGCGATTATGAACTGGAAAAAAGAGATGAAACCGTTCAGGAAGTCATTAAACGTGCAGGTGGCATTTCACCCTATGCATCAATGAAAGATGTACAGGTATTCCGAAACAATACCCGGGTAGGCACCACCCTACTGGCCAACCAGGAAATCAATGGTCAGAAATTTCTGTTGTTACCCGATGATAGTATCTATATACCCAGGAATGAACCCTTTGTAGAAGTGAAAGGCGCCGTATTCAACCCGCAGATCATTAGTTTTGAATCAGCCCGTTTTACGGCCTATATCTCCGATGCAGGTGGAGTAACCGATAAAGGAAACCTGCGAAAAGCCTATATCCAGTACAGCAATGGCATCAGCCGGAAAATTCACCATTTCCTGTTTTTCCGGATCTACCCAACCGTAAAAGCAGGCAGTAAAATCATAGTGCCGGAAAGAGTAGATAGTGAAAGAAGGGGCCTCTCCATCATCGAACTCTCCGCCATCACCGGCTCCTTAACAGCCTTAGTCAGTCTAATGAGCATCCTAAAACTATAAAAAACTCTGCGTACCCTGCGGTTCTTAGCGTCCTCTGCGATGCTGCTTTTCAAGATGATCGAATAAAAACAGCATCGCAAAGAACGCAGGGAACCGCAAAGAACGCAGAGGAAAACAAATAAAATGGAAAACAAACTATATACCCCCGAGCCCATCCCCGAAGATGCACCCTTTTCCTTCCGCGAAAAGATAAAGCACTACAATGCCCTCCTGGTATATACCCTAAGCTTCTGGCGCAAACTATTACTAGCCGCCTTTATCGGCGCCTTTATCGGCCTTGGTTACGCCTGGCTCAAACCCACCACCTATATGGGCCGAACCAGTTTCGTTGTAGAAGAATCCAAAGCAGGCGGTGGTTCAATCATGTCGGCCCTCGCCGGACAAATGGGTGTTGATATCGGCGGACTTACCGGTGCCAGTGGTGTTTTAGCAGGAGATAATGTATTGGAGCTGGTCAAAAGCCAGAGCCTGGTCAGAAAAACTTTATTAAGTGCTTTTGATAGTAGCGGAAAATCGCTGGCAGATTTGTATGCAGAATCTTATGGATGGAAAACAAAATGGCTGAATAGCTCGAAGGTGGGAATCATGATCAATTTCCCAGTAAACAAAAAAACCAATCGTTTACAGGATAGTCTTTTGCAAAGGATTATGAAGCAGATAACAGAAGATGAATTATCTATTGCCAAACCCGATAAAAAACTGGGTTTCTTTGAACTGGAAGTAACCATGCGCAATGAAAACCTATGCCAGCTGTTTTGCCAGCGATTACTCAAATCAACCATCGATTTTTATATCGAAGCCAAAACCAGGAGGCTAAGTAACAATGTAAAAAGATTACAAAACAAAGCAGACAGTTTAGAAGCAACCCTAAACCAAAAAACCTATTCTTCTGGCACCGCCAACCGAATGTTGCTGGATCTAAACCCTGCTTACAGCAATAACCAGGCAAACGCAGAAATATCCACCCGCGAAAAATACATGCAGGGAACCATCTATGCCGAAATTGTCAAAAACCTCGAAATGAGCAAAACCGCCCTTATCCAGGAAACCCCCACCATCCAGATAGTAGACGAACCCCTACTCCCGCTCAAAAAAAATCAATTACATTTCGCCATAGGGGCCTTATTAGGTGCTGTAATAGCAGTGGTCGGGATGAGTTTGTTTGTGATTATTGGAAAGGAAAAATAAGCCGGGCTATTGGCTTTTGGCCATTGGCTGTTAGTGTATACTGCTCATAAAAAAATGTTACCATATCGGTAACATTGTATAACTTTATCTTCTGTAATGAGAGTTATTGCTGTAAAAACCATCAAGACATGGCTTAAAGACTTTCCGTTAGCAGAGCAGGCTTTGTTATCATGGAATGAAGAGGCCGAAACTGCCTCTTGGGCTAATCCTAATCAGTTAAAGGAGCAATACCACAATGCATCGATTATAAGCACTAAGCGGGTTGTATTCAATATACATGGCAATAGTTTTCGGCTGATTGTAGACATCGAATATCGCTTAAAAATAGTCTTCGTTGTTTGGTTCGGTACACATAAACAATATGATAAAATAGACCCAAAAAAAGTTAGTTATGTTAAGACCAATAAAAAATAATCAACAGTACGAGGAAGCCCTGGAGCGGGTATATCTGTTGATGCAAAAAGACATCCAGCCTGAATCCAAGCAATCAGACGAGTTGGAGGTATTGTCTATCCTGGTAAAGGAATATGAACACGAGCACTATCCTTTGCCAAAACCAAATCCCTTAGAAGCAATCAAGTTTAGGCTGGAGCAGGTGAATATGTCTGAAGCAGATCTGGCAAATATTTTAGGTTATCGGTCAAGAAAATCAGAGATTCTTTCTGGTAAAAGAAAATTAAGCTTGGCCATGATCCGAAGGCTCAATGATGTTTTGAACATCCCGGCAGAAGCGCTGATCCAGGCATATTAATAGCCCGTTTCGGTACACCTTTACTGTTACTCAAACCCCATTTTGTACAACCCCCTCTGCGTTTCCCTGCTTGTCCGCCGATCAGGCAGGGAACCGCAGAGGAGATTATCAATAACAAAAAACTAATTATTATTCAATTCCCCCAAAAAAGCCAAAAGCCAATGGCCAATAGCTAAAAAACAACC
>CAIYKV010000128.1 GCA_903926855.1 uncultured Bacteroidota bacterium
AACAGGGCAACTGACTGCTACCGGGAAAGATATTGAGGTGCCGAATCCGGTTTGTTTGAAGATGTTATTGAGATGATAGATTACGCGTTACTCGTTACGGGTTACGGGTTGCGGGTTGCGGGTTATAATGAAAATGATGAAATTTTAATTTATTCTTAGTAACTCTTCATTTATTAGCAAAAGGCTTAATCGATTAGCTGATAAATACTTATCTTAACTCAACGATTGTTAACCATAACCCCTCCTCATGCAAAACTGGAAAATCAAAGTATCCCTGTTCCTGAACTATTTTGTATTTGCTATTTTACTGAACAGTGTTGGGACCGTTATTTTGCAGGTTCAAAATAATTATGGTGTTACGCAAAGTGCTGCTTCTGTATTGGAAGCCTGTAAAGACCTGAGTATTGCCATTATTTCATTCCTGGTTTCCTCGTATATTACCCAGATTGGTTATAAAAATGCGATGTTGGTTGCATTGGGTTTTATTACCATTATTTGTTGTATCATGCCCATGACCGCGAGTTTTGGAGCTACTAAATTATTGTTTATCGCTGTGGGCTCCAGCTTTGCGTTAATCAAAATGTCTGTGTATAGTACCATTGGCCTAGTTACCAAAA
Organism: uncultured Bacteroidota bacterium; assembly: GCA_903926855.1. Classification (GTDB taxonomy): domain Bacteria; phylum Bacteroidota; class Bacteroidia; order Chitinophagales; family Chitinophagaceae; genus Sediminibacterium. Next base: position 618 of record CAIYKV010000128.1, read on the forward strand.
ATGAGAAAGAACATATCAGTCTGATGAATTTCATTGAATCATTTTTCATGATCGGAATTCTGACAGGCTATTTTGTTTTCAGTTATTTTGTTGATAATAATAATCCGCAATCTACTGCATGGTTAAAAGTATATTATCTGCTGGGGGCCATATCATTGGTTGCTTTCCTTTTATTATTCAGCACCCGTGTGGATGAATCTTCCATCCATTCCGATGAAAAGGGTTCAATGATCAGCGAGTTTGGGCAAATGTTTCAACTGATGATTTCTCCTATTGTATTGGCATTTATTTTCTGTGCTTTTTTTTATGTGCTCATTGAACAAAGTATTATGAGTTGGTTACCTACGTTTAATAATAAAGTGTTGTTGCTACCCGCCGCATTGAGTATTCAGATGGCCAGTATTCTGGTTGGCTCAACTGCATTAGGTCGATTCTTAGCAGGTCTGGTACTAAAGAAACTAAATTGGTTTATTGTGTTGGCAGGATGTTTGGTATTAGCTGCAGCGCTGGTTTTGGTTGCTCTTCCGCTGGCACAGAAAGTTTCCGGTCAGCCCATTACCGGCTGGGGCACCGCGCCTTTAGCGGCTTTTATCTTTCCACTGATCGGATTGTTAATCGCCCCTATTTATCCGGCTGTAAACTCCGTGATCCTAAGCACGCTACCTGTTCAAAAACATGGACTAATGTCAGGCCTCATCATTATTTTTTCCGCCTTAGGCGGCACTACCGGCTCCATAATAACCGGGTATATTTTTGAGCATTATGGCGGTCAAAATGCTTTTTACTTTTCGTTAATACCCATGGCCATTTTGATTATTTGCCTGTTCCTGTTTAAGAGATTACAAAATAAATTCAAACTCGCCCACCCAACGCAAACAAAATAAAGCTGTATGCCAGGTAACAGGTTTCTTTTTATTGAAAAACTATCCCCCTTGTACGAAGATGTACAGTCCGGGGAAATTTTTGCTGATTCAAAATTCTTTGTTGACTGTGTTCCTGCGTTTACGGCTGAGGAGATTCTCTCAAAATATGAAACTGACAAAAAATTACCTGGATTTGATCTGAAAACATTTGTAAAAGATCATTTCATATATCCGGCCGAATCAGATAATCATTACAGTTCAGCAAACAAATCTTTATCAGAACATTTATCTGGATTATGGGATGTATTAACACGAAAACCTGATACGGCTTCAGGCACCCTTATTGCACTACCGCATCCTTATATTGTTCCAGGCGGACGGTTTCGGGAAATATATTATTGGGACAGCTATTTTACCATGTTGGGTTTACAGGTATCCAAAAGAATTGATATCATTCAAAATATGGTAGATAATTTTGCTTATCTGATAGACCAGATCGGGCATATCCCCAATGGTAACAGAAGCTATTATTTAAGCAGGTCGCAGCCGCCATTTTTTGCTTTCATGCTTACAGTATTGATGGAAGAAAAAGGAAATACCGTTCTTACAAAATACCTTCCACAGCTTAAAAAAGAATACTTATTCTGGATGGATGGGGTTACCACACTCACAGAAATACAGCCAACTACCAGAAGAGTTGTGCGAATGACGGATGGCAGTATTCTAAACCGTTATTGGGATGATGCAGACACACCCAGACCGGAAGCATTTATAGAAGATCAGCATACGGCTAAAAAAGCAGGTACTGCTCCGAAAATAATATACCGTCATATACGTGCCGCTGCTGAATCAGGATGGGATTTCAGTAGCCGTTGGTTCCGGGATGGTGCCAAAATGGAAACCATTCAAACAACGCGGTTAATTCCTGTAGACTTGAATTCTCTGTTGTATTTTATGGAAACACTGCTGGCAAAAGCATATGAAAAACAAGACCCGGAATTAAGCAGAGATATGCTTACTAAAAGCGAACAAAGAAAAGAAGCCATCCAGGAATATTGCTGGAACGATGAAAAAGATTTCTTTTTCGATTACCAGTTTGCTTATCAGCAACAAACAGGCATTTTTTCATTGGCAGCAGCTTATCCGCTTTTCTGTGGATGCGCAACCAGGAAACAAGCGGCAGGGGTGGCCAGGATTATTGAAGAACAATTTCTTTTTGAAGGAGGACTGGTTACTACTCTTACTAAAACCGGGCAGCAATGGGATGCACCAAACGGATGGGCCCCCTTGCAATGGATCGCATATAAATGCTTGAAGAATTATGGACATAATAAGCTGGCGGACAAAATAAGAACAAACTGGTTGAACAATAATGAAAAAATATTTGCAACCACAGGTAAAATGATGGAGAAATACAATGTAAACAATACCGCAAACCTTGCCGGAGGCGGAGAATATCCCAACCAGGATGGCTTTGGCTGGACTAATGGAGTTTACCTGGCACTATCGGCGGAAGGTAAGAGTAGTTAAGTATTGTAATTGCCTCTCAACGATGCTTTCTGTGTTTGTGGTGGTGACTTTTCTGTTCTCTCAAAACTTTTTTCTCAATATCAACAGCCATTTTTCGTTGGTTCTGTAAGATACCAAGACCAATCAGTCCGGCTCCAAATATCAGGGAAACATATTGAATAATGAATGTTTCCCCAACCAGGAACATTTGCATAACTACGAAAATACAAATGATGACTCCCTGCAATATTATCAGGAAAGAATAGAAGCGACACCTGACAATAATCATAATCAATGAAAAAGAACTGAATACGGCTACTGAAACCAGTAATATCCAACCCACTACTGAGTAGCTGTTAAGCAGGGTTCCATTAAGAAGGTAAAAAGGCAGCCCCAAAGAATTACCTGTTGGGTCTATAATCATCTGATAGCTTGCATAATAAGCAGATAGAGCGGATATTAGCAGCAAAAAAATAGATAACTGGCGTGCAGTTTTCATGGCAGATCAATTGGGGGGGTGGATAAATTTACTGAAAATCTGCTGATTTGCAAAGCTTACGAAAACTAAATCGGCGGGGGAAAATCAACTAAAATATCGGATTCATAAAAAGAGTCCCCTATGTAAACTCTTCCAAAAATTGGTTGCATTTGCAACCTATTTTTTTGTGCTTACCACTTCAATCGTAAAAACCAAAACACTATTGGGTGGAATATCTTTACTCCGGCTTCGGATGGTATACGCTAATCCGGATGGAATAATTATTTGTATTTTACCACCTACCTTACAAACGGGCAAAGCGAGTTGCCATCCTTTTATCAATCTTTTTAACGGGAAACTGGCTGGTTTTTCTTTGGTCTGGTCAAATACGGTTCCATCAGCTAATAAAGAGCCTTTGTAAAAAACCGTAACCGTGTCGTTTATTGAAACATTTTCCCCCGAACCTTCTTTCAAAATTTGATAGTATACCCCATCTTTGGTACCTGTCGTATCTATTTTACCCGCAGCAATAGCCGAAAAAATCATCTGTCTGTCAATTGATGCCTGTTGCAGACTGTCAACATTTTTGCTCCAATCAATCAGGGGTCGTTTTCCAGTTGCATTCCGGGTAAATAATTCACCAAAATGCGTATTCGCAGGCTGAAAACCTCCGTTCCATAAATAGAATGCATTTGAATTTACATCAACGCCTGCACCATAATCAATTCTGTCACCCGCTTTTCCGGTCGCATCATAGGAGAAATTACTCTGAATTAATTCTGTCCATTTCCCATTTTCCTGCTGGATCCATTGATTCCCAAAAAAAGCTTTACGCTGCAACTGGCCATTGATTCCATCAAAATTTTCATTAAAGGAGTAAAGATTTCGCAGGTATTTTCCGTCATGGGGGGCCTTAAAACTCGCTATCAGTTTCCATTTCTGTAGTTCGGGTACAAAGAAATACCCAGTATAGATGGTTGCATGAGCAATGCTATCAGTTAATGCAGTTACCAGAAACTGATAAGTTTTACCTGTTTGCCAGGGGTATACCCAATGACTATGCCCACCTGTACCTTCATTTCCAAATCCATCAGCAAATACCCCATCTCCCTTGGCTAATAATTGCACTTTATTCGAATCGGCAACTTTATTTCTGTCAACCGCTTCTTTACCCGCATCCCATACAGAAAAAATAACCCTTCTTTCCGTAAGACTATTTACCTGAATTCCAAAATATCCACGTGCAAAGCCGCATGCCATATAATAAGTATGAATCGGATCTGCCCCCTCGGGAATGGTTACTTCATTATAGAATGCCACTACTTTAGCAGTATCCGGAATGGGGTATTTCAGATGCACAGAAGCCGCATTCCGTCTGGATTTAGGATTAAAATGAATATTCGTAACAGCTGCACCATTTAACTCAATCGATTGGATATCTGCAATCGTTTTCCCTTTTTTAACAGATGCGGAAAGAGTCAAAGTATAAAAACCCGTATCCGTAACAGTAACGGATGCCACATGTACTTTTTTAAATAGCTGCGAATGTGGAACCATTACCGGGAAACTCTTTCCCTTAAATGAAACCGATATTTTATTACTCGCATTATTGTTTTTTACATAGATATCAATACTCAGTTTTCCGGTATTTCGGAGATAGAAAAAATATTGGATTTGCTGTTTCGTATCTGCCCAACCCTGTAAACCATTTTTATCATTAAATAAATCGGATTCGTCTTTCTCTGCCGGAATCGCATAACCAGTATTGGCCGGAATCTTTACAGATTGAGTATACCCAACCATTTGCAAAGAAACGAATATAACAAGGGCAGTATAACGTAGCATGTTTTGGTTTTTGGTAACCAAACATAAGAAAAGAATAGTTCAGATAATCAACAGAATAAGCAGTTTACCTGATTTGGGTTCATTTTAGTGATCATCTATCATTAAAAATATGCCCTACTTATTTTTTAAGAGATCCCTAAACCAGTATCCCGAGTTTTTTACAGTGCGGAGTTGTGTTTTGAAATCAATATGGATCAGCCCAAATCTGGCATCAAATCCTTCAGACCATTCAAAATTGTCGGTAAGTGTCCAGGCAAAATAACCTTTAATATTCACTCCTTCCTTTTTGGCTTTGAGCAATGCGGAAATATATTGCTGAAAATAATCAATCCGGTTTTCATCTTTTATTTCACCATTTACCAGGTGATCTTTAAATGCAGCTCCACTTTCGCTGATAATAATTTCTTTCACCCCGCCGTACAACCAATATCGTTTTATCATTCTGTGAAAACTGTCGGCATTGATTTCCCAACCCATCGCTGTATAAGGAACATTTCTTGCGGAGGCTTTCACTTCTGATGCATGCACATAGGGTATCAATGCATTGTATTTTACTGTAGTGGCAAAATAATTCTGGATTCCGATAAAGTCGAAATTGAATTTCATTCTTTCGGTGTATTTCCATGCTTTATTGTGCATGTGTATTTTCTCAAGCAGGGGAAAATTCTCTTCCTGTGGATACCCCCTGCCGAGTGCCGGTTCTATAAATAATCGGTTTAATAAAGCATCGGTTCTTTTGGCAGCCAGTATATCTTCCTCTTTCTGGCTATAAGGCATCACTTCACTACATGAAAAACTGGTACCGATATGCGCTTTTGGAACCAGAGATCGGATGATACGGCCTCCTTCTGCCTGACATAATGCAGCATTATGTACTGCAGGAAGGAAATTTTTTAGCCCGATTTTCCCCGGAGCATGTTTACCCAGCATATAGCCCAGAGAAGTAAAACCCATGGGCTCATTTAAAATGATCCAGTTTTTTATTTTATGTCCGAATTCTTCCGCACAAACACTCACATAACGAGAAAACCATTTCAGCATCTGGTGACTGGTCCAGCCTCCGTTTTTTTCCAGTTCATAAGGAAGATCCCAATGATAGAGTGTAACATAAGGTGTTAAACC
>CAIYKV010000129.1 GCA_903926855.1 uncultured Bacteroidota bacterium
ATCTTGTGCGGTTGGTCCGCCATGTATATAAAATATAGTAGGTAATTTTTGGGCAGAAGGAATATGGGAAGGTCGATATAATATACTGGATACAATATTGCCATCTTTACTTTTGGAAGTAAACCCTTCAACAGTAGCTAACTCCAAACCGGCTAAAAATTCATCCTGGTGTTTGGTTAGTTTTCTTAGGTTCCCATTTTCTACCGCGAATAATTCAGTAGGTAATTGCGGTTCGGTTATGCCAACTACCCAGTTATTGAAAGAATGTGCTTGCAATGCATTGAAACTGCGTCTTCCGCCGGCTATTTTTGTCAAAGCCCCCGACTTAATATTGTATTGACCCAGGTATCTTTCCCTGTCATCCGATACCAAAACAGCAATATTCAATCCGTCTTTTGAAAATTTGATATTACTTACCGGTCTGTCAAGATTTTTTGATAATAGTCTGGGTTCCGCTCCAGTGCTAATATCTGCCAGGGTTAAAGTATACTGTTCGTATGCTGTATAGGATTCAGATGCCGAACTTAGGTAGGCAATCATCTTACTATCAGGACTCCAAACCGGGTTAATATCCGATCCTTTCCAGTTGGTTATTTTTTTGGGAACTGAATTTTTCTCAGCCGCTATTACAAAAATATCTGAATTGATATTTCGGTCGGGGTCTTCGGTATGATTGCTGACAAATGCAATCTGTTTACCATCCGGACTGAATACCGCACCGGTTTCATCATATTCTCCCTTGGTCAGCGTATCTATTTTTTTTGTTTCAATATCCAATACATACAAATGAACAGGCTGCCGTTGGGTAATATATCCTTCCACATCTCTCTTAAATCGATATTTATTGATGACAAGCGGCTTTGGGGTTTTGGGCTTAGCTGTGTCTAATGGACTTTTCAGTGTCAGCAATATCTTTTTCCCATCGGGGCTCCAGCTATAGTCTACCAGGTCGGCTTTTACATTTGTCAGTTGTTTGCCTTCCCCACCTAAACGGTTCAATAACCAAATCTGACTATTGGTAGCACCTTGGCGGGAAGATACAAATGAAAGGTATTTGCCATCCGGACTCCATTTGGGTTGTGATTCGGCGTCGGGACTATTGGTTAACTGTACTGACTGTTTTCCATCCCAACTAACCATCCAGATATCTGTATTACGTTTATTCAAAACAGAATCTATGCTAGTGAGTGTATACGCTACCCAATTACCTTCTGGTGACACTTGAGGGTCGGCAACTGTTTGTAGTCTGTAAACATCTGAGGGTCTCAGTTTTCTTGTAACACTGGTTTGTGCATATAGAAAAAATGGAAGGCTGATAATGCTGCTGAGTAAGCAGATAAAGCAATTTTTTGCCATAGAACAGGTTTAATAAAATAAGTAATGAGGAAAATAAGCATTATTTAGGATAGAATGAAATTCTGTTGATTTTAGGGTAAAATGGAAGCTCAGTTCAGATGTAATCGTCATTTCATTCAAACTTTTTTGAGAAAATATAAAACTGATACCATTGTATTAAATTGTATTTGTATTATTGTTTTATTAGAATCACCTATATGCAAGATTTCAAAACCAAACTTACCCGTCTTAGTGCTTTCCTCGTGCTGATATTATTTTTAATAGCCGGGGATACTTCTGGACAAAATATACCCTATACGAATGGCAATAATTCATGGAATCCCGACTCTCTGGGTAATCATCGGGCCATGGTTCAATTTTCAGGTAAAGGGAATGTAGCAAAAGTGATCATTCCCTGGCGCCGGCGTGATATGAATCCGGATAAAAAAAGGATTATTGTACAAGATGCGCAAACAGGGAAGAAGGTACTCAATGTAAAAACGATTGATATGAATCGTGAATCCGGTACTATTCTATTTGAACCGGTTTCAGGTGTGGGTACTTATTACATTTATTATATGCCGTATATATACGAGGGCCCAAAAACTTATTATCCCAAAGGGGTTTATGATAAGCCTGAAAATACCGCAACTGAACAATGGTTAGCAACTGCTGGTGCCGGTTCACCAGTGAATTCTCAGGTAAAAGAAATTCAGAGTATTAATGCTTTTAATAGCTTTTACCCAATGGAAGTGATTGCTACTGCTGCGGAAACCAATCAACTGATTTCACAAGCAAGGAGCAAATCTTTTCTTGTATTTCCTGAAAGCCGGAAATATCCTATTAAGATGAGGGATGATCTGCCACAAAGATGGGTAAGTAAAGGAGAACAATATACATTTTCGGATCATGCACTGAGAGGTGAATACCTGGCATTTCAATTTGGCATATATGGTTTAGAAGACTTGAAGAATATCAGTTTCCATTTCTCTGATCTTACAAATCCAGCTGGTAAAAAAATCCCTTCTGCTAATATTCAATGTATTAATACAGATGGCATTAAATATGATGGCTCTGTTTTTACCAACACCATTCATGTTTCAAAGGGTAAAGTGCAGGCAGTATGGTCAGGTATCCAGATACCAGGTTCGAGTGATCCGGGAATATATAGTGGTGTTGCAACAATTAAAGCAGGTAATGAGGTGAGAGAAGTCAAACTTCATATAACCGTTAATGCGGGGATTATAAAAAACGGGGGTATTAACCATCCAGAAAATATGACCCGTTTACAATGGCTCAATTCTACTCTTGCTCAGGAAAATACAGTGATTGCTCCTTATACACCGCTGGTGATTTCGGATTCAGTGATTTCTTTATTAGGGAGAAAATTATTTCTGAACAAAGATGGTTTCCCTGCACAGATCCAAACTTTTTTTACACCTGAGATGACGCATATCGGTACTACTCCGAATGACCTGATTGTGGAACCCGTTCATTTTCATTTTTATGATACACTTGGTAAGCAACCCCTAAAATGGACAACGAATGGTGTGCAGTTTACAAAGAAAGAACCAGGAACCGTTGCCTGGGAATCAGTAAGTATTTCTGCGGCGTTGCAAATGCAGGTAAAAGCTACCATAGAGTTTGACGGCTTTGTGAACTATACAGTTAAGTTCACTGCTTTGAAGGATATGGATTTTAGTGAGATCAATTTTCATTTGCCCATGAAACCGGAAACAGCCAGTTACCTGATGGGACTGGGTTTGAAAGGTGGTAACAGGCCAGATACCCTGAAATGGAAATGGGATGTGGCGCATAAAAACCAGGATGGAGCCTGGATAGGTGCTGTAAATGCAGGATTACAATTCTCTTTACGCGATGAGCAGTATAGTCGCCCTTTAAATACCAATTTCTATCTGCAAAAACCACTGGTACTTCCTAGTTCCTGGGGAAATGAAAATAAAGGGGGCATTGATATTTTTCTGAAAGGGAAATCTGTATTGGTCAATGCATATAGTGGTAGCCGTAAAATGAAAAAAGGAGATATCCTCTTTTATAATTTTAACCTACTGATTACACCTTTCCATCCGATTAATACAGATTTTCAATGGAATAGCCGGTTCTATCATAGTTACCAGGATATTGATTCTATTAAAAAAACAGGAGCCACCATTGTTAATATTCATCATGCAACGCCTATTAATCCCTATATCAATTATCCATTCATCGAATATAAAAAGATGAAGACCTATATTGATGAAGCACATAGTAAGGGCTTACAGGTAAAAATCTATAATACCATTCGGGAACTGAGTAATAAAGCGTATGAAATTCCTGCGCTTCGTAGCCTGGGACATGAAATATTTTCTGGTGGAAAAGGCGGTGGGTTCAGTTGGTTACAGGAGCATATTGGGGATGATTATATTGCTGCCTGGTTTGTTCCGGAGCTGAAAGATGCTGCCATTGTAAACAGTGGCATGAATCGCTGGCATAATTATTATGTAGAAGGAATGAACTGGCTGGTACAAAATGTAGGAATTGATGGTATTTACCTCGATGATGTGGCTTTTGACAGGATTACCATGAAACGAATTAAAAGGGTGCTTACACAAGATGGCCACCCGGGGATTCTTGATTTGCATAGTGCCAACCAGTATAATAAAAATGATGGGTTTAATAACAGTGCTAATTTATACATGGAGCATTTTCCTTACCTCAATAAATTATGGTTTGGCGAATATTTCGATTATGAAAAAAATGCACCTGACTTTTTTCTCACAGAAGTGAGTGGTATCCCTTTTGGATTAATGGGAGAAATGTTACAGGATGGAGGAAATGCATGGCGAGGTATGATTTATGGAATGACTAACCGAATGCCCTGGAGTGATAATGCTGACCCAAGACCTATCTGGAAAGCATGGGATGATTTTGGTATAAAAAAATCAGAAATGATTGGCTATTGGAGCCCCAATTGTCCGATAAAGACTTCAGATCAGAAAGTTCTGGCAACGGTTTATAAAAAAACTGGATCTGCTATGATTTCGATTGCCAGTTGGGCAAAAGAAGATGTAGATATTAGTCTGCATATCGATTGGCAAAAATTGGGGATCGATCCGGCCAATGCAGTCATTTCTGCTCCTGAAATTAACCATTTTCAACCTGCCAGGACTTTCCGAATAGATGAACCGATTCCGGTTGCGAAAAATAAAGGCTGGTTATTGGTTATACATTACAAATAAGCAAAGCAGTTACTAATATTTTTAGATCAATACAATACTATTTTCATTACATGAATTGCAGCAAATTATTTTTTTCCATTGGCTTATTTTTATTTGTCGGTTTGGCTTATTCACAACCGGTTAACCAATATTTTGAGAAAATCAGAAACAATGAAGCCGCATTGACCGCTTTCTTTTCTCAGATGCCCAAGGGTGGGGACCTCCATCATCATTATAGTGGTGCTATCTACACAGAGCCTTTATTGGAAAGAGCGATAGCAGAAAATTTTTATGTAAATACGGAAACCATGGAGGTTTCCAAAATAAAACCTGTTATGGGTCATTGGGAAAATTTTTCCAATATACAAAGCAGGGGAGAACTGGATAAGTATAAGCAAAAGATCATAAAAAAGTGGTCTGTAAAATATTACCAGCCTTCTGACTACCCTTCTGATAAACTGTTTTTCGAATCTTTCGACAAGTTCTGGCCTGCTGCAAAAGGGCATTTCGAAGATGGTTTACTGGAATTGAAGAACAGGGCGATCAAAGAAAACCTGAGTTATATTGAAACCCAACTCACCACCATTCCTTGTGATCTCAATACGGATAATTTACAACAATGGAATAGTGTATTACGTAAGTATGAAACGGGTAGAAACGAGAAAGCAGTTTTCAATATCCTGGATACACTCTGGAACCAATTATTGCAGAAAAATATTTCCAAATATGCCGATGTATTTAATACCCAGTTTGTAAAGACGCTTCATCAAAAATTAAGTATCGATGATTCGCGCTTTACCATGCGCTATCAGAATTTTGTTCTCAGGTTTATGGAGCCAGTGGCTTTATTTAAAAATATGATGCTGGCTTTTATATCAGCCGATCAAAGCGATCTGATTGTAGGAGTAAATCTCGTTAGTCCGGAAGATGGTGAAACTTCCCTGAAAGATTACTGGTTACATATGCTCATGTTTCAATATTGTCATTCACGATTCCCCAATGTGAAATATTCATTGCATGCCGGGGAACTTTGTTTGGGTCTTGTACAACCTGAGCAACTTACCTGGCATATTCGTTCTGCTGTTTACCTGGCAAAAGCCAGTCGTATCGGACATGGGGTGGATATTGCTTATGAAGACAGTTCCTACCAATTGCTCAGGTATATGGCAGTAAATAAAATTCCGGTTGAAATAAACCTGGCCAGTAATGAATTTATTTTGAATGTAAAAGATAGCCGGCATCCTATAACACTTTACAAGGAGTTTGGAGTGCCCATTGTTATCAGCACCGATGACCCGGGTATTCTCAGAACCAATATCACAGAGCAATATGTATTATTGGCGAAAAGGTATAAAAGTTTTTCTTATGCCGATATTAAAGAGATTGTTTATAATAGTATTGAATATAGTTTTATCAAAGATCAGGGTAAGAAAAAGCAATTGATAAAGGATCTTGATGAAAGGTTTTTACAGTTTGAAGCAAAGTTTCCTTTTTAAAAAAGTATTTCTTCCTATTTGGTATTGTTTTGGTGATGGAACTTTGTTTGTGATAACACCAAGATTGGCGTAATTTATATTATTTGTAATTTCCTTTTCGCTGGTCATTTTGAAAAAATAATGATAAAAGTATCTTTTGTTCAGTTCGTATGGAATGAATTGCGGTAAAGCCTTCCGGATAACGATTATTGGCGTATATATAGTGTTCAAATCCAAGGCTTAGATTGCTAAATAACAAGACCGATAATTTGGGTTCAAGAATTCCTATGAAATTAGTACCTGGTGGCCCCACATAGGTTTTTATCATATAATAATGATATAAGAATGAGGCAGAAACATATTTTCCAAATACAATGGTAGTTTCAATTTTCGACATAAGCCCGCCGCCGAAATCGTAATCACGAAATTGGGAAGTATCAGGGCCCAATCGGGTACTATTTCCTGCAAAAGGAATCACACCAAAGTGAATATTTGTATAAAATAATGTTGATTTTGTGATCGGCAGTTTAAAAAATGCACCACCTCCAAATGCCAAGGCGCCCAACTCAAACGTTTTATTATCCCAATAATCATAGTATTGAAATCCACCTATCAGCATTGAAAGCTTACCTAATTGATGATTCCGACCAAATAGTATTCCATATCCGGTAATATTATCTAACATTTTTCTTCCTACACCAAAACTGAATTCTGTTCTTAGTCTAAACAGGTCAAATGGCTTTCTGGGCATATCTTCAAATGCGTTGCCATAGTCCAGTTGTAAATTGATAAGGGTATTGGTAGGACCTGTTCCGAAAAATGATTTGTCTTCATTTATCTTATGTAACCCTGCACTCACAGTAATATTAAGAGGCTCTTTTTGATAAACTTCCTTATTAAGAAGGCGATGCGCTCTACCCTGTATGAGGCGGTTAAATCCCCGCATTGGGTCTATAAGGCCGGCAACAACTTCTCTCAAAACTCTTTCTGTACCTTTTGATCTGTCGTCCAGGATATTTGAACTTAGGCGATATAATATTTCTCCAATGAATATTCCATTCAGTGGCGTATTGATTACATCATTGAATGAGGGTCTTGTATTCTCCCCGAAATATTCCCAAACTAAACTTCCACCAATAGCTAAAGGGGCTGATTGCCAAAATGTATATCCATTTGCTCTTGCTGTATTAAAGTAGAAAGAACCCGTATAGGGATGTCCGATAAAATTTACACCAAATCGGTCTTTATCCCATTCCCAACCGGTTTTAATATTATAGGCCCAGGTTTGAAAACCTATATGAGAAAAATCTGCCTATAAAACATACCTATCAAAACCTAATAATGCTATATTGAATCCTATAACCTGCGCAATCGGTCTTTTTAGTGAGTATTTTTTATTAAATAACTTATCATCGTTTAATAAATCGCCATATTTATTATTTATGGTAGTATCGATTACCTGGCTTTTCGTTGGTTGTCCGCTTGCAGAATCTTTAAAATTTTCTTTTTTGTCATCTTTAATCTGTTTTAATTGTTTTTCTGGGTTTCCTTTAGCTGGCACTATGGTATCCCTGGCAGGCGTTTTCTGGGCACACAGGAAAATTGAAATGTGCATGAAAAGAATAAGCGGCAAAATATTTTTCATCGTATTTTTTGAAAACTGGAACAGATAAAAGTATTTGCGAAAGTGTAAATGGCAGTTATATAAGTAGTGCATAGATTTACATCATTTGCATATTATTTAACCTATAGGGGATATAATAAAAAAAATAGTGAAGTAGATAAATTGTCAGAAATGGTAAATAAAGCCGGGGATAGCAGTTCCAAACCGATAATCTAAATTAAATACTATACTATTCTTTTTTTGCATAGGTGCTTTTAGCTTAGCATATCGGTATAATACTCCCCAAATTTGAGACCAGAGAGCTAGTTAATAATTTTCGTAATTTAACTATCTCAAATGAAAAAGCAAACACGCAGAAAATTCGCTCCAGCCTTCAAAGCCAAAGTTGCTCTTGAAGCCGTAAAGAACCAGCAAACGCTTGCCGAGCTGGCCAAGAAATTTGAAGTCAACCCCATTATGATCTCCCGCTGGAAAGCTGAGTTTCTGGCCAACATGGCTTCGGTTTTTGAAAATGCAGCCAAAGTAGAAGAACCCGATGTGGATACCCAGGAGCTGTACGCCCAGATCGGACAGCTAAAGGTGGAGAATGAATTTTTAAAAAAAAGTTTCAAGAAACTTGGGGGATAGCTGAGCGGGCAAGCTTAATAAGCCCTCGGATGAAAAAACTATCGGTACGAAGGCAATGCGAGCTGCTCAGCGTTAACAGAAGCCGCTTGTATTACAAACCTGTTGGAGAAAAACCAGAGAACATTAAAATGATGGAGATCATGGATAAGCATCTGACGGATCATCCAACAGAGGGGGTTCTGTCGATAGTTTTGTTCTTAATTGCCAGACACCATCCTGTCGGTCCCAAACGCATCCGTCGTCTGCTGAAGATCATGGGTCGCGAAACAATTTACCGCCGGAAAAATCTAACCAAACAGGGAATGAAGGAATTTATTAAACCATATTTATTGAGAGGCCTGAAAATAGAATATGCCAATAAGGTCTGGTGTACTGACATTACCTATATACCTATGCGCAATGGCTTTATGTACCTGACAGCAATCATTGATGTTTACAGCAGAAAGATTGTGGGCTGGGGCATTAGCAACTCCCTTACCGCACAGTGGTGTAAAAATGTGCTAGAGGATGCCATTGCCCAACATGGAAAACCAGAGATCGTAAACTCAGATCAGGGAACCCAATATACAAGTGCCTTATGGACGCAATATCTCGAAAAGATGAGCATTAATATCTCAATGGATGGAAAAGGAAGAGCCCTCGATAATATCTGGATCGAACGGTTCTGGAAATCTATCAAATACAATTACATCTATCTCAATCCAGCAAATGATGGTTTTGAACTCTATGAAGGTGTTCAAAACCACATCGCCTATTACAATGACAAAACTCACCACACAACAAAACAACCGCCAAATGTCCGCTTCGAAGAATCAAATAAAAAGGTAGCATGATAAATGAAAGTATGACAGGAAATCTTAACTTAACATCCTAGCATTTTGGTATCGAAAATGGGGAGTATTATACTCCGAAATACCAAAGATTGAGGTTATTGCTAAGATAATTAATAGCTTATGTTATATCTTTATGACTCTAATTAAGTTACGACTATGCTAAAACATGAATCACTAGGTCTAAATATATAAATGAGTTTGTTTATTAATCCCGAATACCGGTCAAAAGAAAAATCATGTTTAAAAAGATAAATATTGTACCTCGATGGATTATTTTTTTAATTGATTTGGGTATCTGCTCCTTCTCTTTATTTTTTGCCTACTTAACCAGGTATAATCTTTCAATAGATTCGGTTAGCTTTAAAGACCTTAGTGGCAGTATTTTAATACTCAGTTTAATCAACTCTATAGTATTTATAAATTTCAGAACTTATGCTGGAATTATCCGATATACAGGAGTTCAAGATGCATTGCGAATCTGCTATGCTATTTTGATGACAACCTCAGTTTTATTTTTTATAAACCTGGTTTCTTCCAATTCGGGCAAAGCACTTTCTTTTTCGAACGTTACCCTCATCATTAATGCACTGTTTAGTTTTTTATTCCTGATCTCCTACCGGGTTTTAGTAAAATATGCTTTCAGCTATTTACGAAACTATAAGATGGATAGAAAAAATGTTATCATCTATGGTGCAGGCGAAGCAGGTTTTGCCACAAAAAGAATCCTTGAACATGACCCCAAATCAAATATTACGGTTTCTGCTTTTGTTGATCATGATGTAAGAAAAGTAGGTAAAGTTGTTGATGGGATAAAGATTCAACATACCAGTGCTTTGCAAACTATTTCTATTTCTGAAAATATTGATGAAATTATTATTGCAGTTTTTGATTTAGCACCCACTAAGAAAAACGAACTGGTAGATTTTTGTCTTGATCATGATATCAAGGTATTGAATGTGCCACCTTTGGATACCTGGATCAATGGGCAGTTTTCAGCAGGGCAATTGCAGACTATCAAGATTGAGAATCTGCTAGAGCGTGAACCCATTAAAATCAATAATGATGAAATAGCTAACCAGATCAGTAATAAAAGAATCCTGGTTACCGGTGCTGCCGGATCAATCGGTAGTGAAATTGTGCGTCAGCTTTTAAAATATAATCCCCAAACCATTATTTTATGCGACCAGGCCGAAACGCCTTTGCATCAACTGGAATTGGAGTTAAAAGACATTAAAACCAAAACCGCCTGTATTCCTTACCTGGGTGATGTTACCAATGAAGACAGGATGAGTGAAATGTTCTCGCTGTTTGAGCCACATTATGTGTATCATGCGGCTGCTTATAAGCATGTGCCGATGATGGAGCTTTGCCCTTCGGAAGCGATTATTACCAATATACTGGGTACCAAAATTATTGCCGATTTATCAGTTGCGCACCATGTTCAGCGTTTTGTGATGGTGTCCACAGATAAAGCGGTAAACCCAACGAATGTGATGGGGGCTTCGAAACGATTGGCGGAAACTTATGTACAGTCGCTACATCAGCATATGGTTAGCCGGATGACCGAAGAAAGGCAAGCCAATCCTTTGTGGACGCCTACCAAGTTTATTACTACCCGTTTTGGGAATGTATTGGGGTCCAATGGGTCGGTAATTATCCGGTTTAAGGAACAGATAGAAAAGGGTGGGCCGGTTACGGTTACCCACCCGAATATTACCCGGTTTTTTATGACGATTCCGGAAGCCTGCCAGTTGGTATTGGAAGCGGGATCGATGGGTAAGGGTGGGGAGATATTTGTGTTTGATATGGGTAAGCCGGTGGCGATTGTTGACCTGGCTAAGAAAATGATACGATTGTATGGATTGGTGCCGGGGATTGATATTGATATTAAGTATACGGGATTACGGCCTGGCGAAAAACTATATGAGGAGTTATTGACGGATAGTGAGAATACTTTGCCTACTTATCATGAGAAGATTATGATTGCGAAAGTTAGACAGGCTGATTTGGTGCATATTCAGGAGAGTTTTGAGGAGTTGGTGGTGTTGGCTAAGCAGCGGGAGGGGTCGATGCAGATGGTGGCTAAGATGAAACAGTTGGTACCGGAGTTTGTGAGTAATAATTCGGTGTTTGAGAAGTTGGATGGGGTGAAAGTTGGGGATGGGAATGTTGTTTCGATGAATAGGGCGGTGTAGGGGTCAATGGTCATTATTGGTAGTTCGGTTCAGGATGGGTTAAGAGGGATGGAACTTACTAAAATTGGAGTTCAAGAAAAGCAGCATCGCAGGGAACGCGGAGAACCGCAGAGAACGCAGGGAAGGAAGAAAAAATTTATGAAAGTATTTGATAGACGTAGCTTACTGGTAATGGGTAAGCTATTTGTTTTTTTGGGCATTCAGCAATCGCTTTTTGGGCAATCTTTGATTGTGGGGAGGGATGATGTGTTGCGGCAATTGCAGTTGGAGGGGAAGATAGGGGGGGTGAGTTCTTTGTGTGCGAGGCCTTTTTTTGCGGATGCTGCGATTTCAACGGATAGTATTTATCGATTGGTGGATGCGAATACTGCGCGTGTATCCGGGGGGAAATTGATTGGGGGGAAATATGGGAAGTGGGAGGTTTTGCCGCTTACCTGGGATAACCAGTTTACCAGCAACCACCCATATGGTTGGAACCAGACGGATATGATTGAGGCCAGGGGTTTGGAATCGGTTTTGGGGGTGGGGGTGTTTGCTTCGATGGGGGTGGTGAGTGTGCAGTTGAACCCGGAATTTGCTTATGCGGCGAATACTAATTTTGCGCATTCTGTGAATTATGGGGCCAGTACTAAAGGGGCATATCATCATTTTTTTCCCGGTCAGTCTTCTTTGCGGTTGAATTTGGGGGCGGTTTCTTTGGGGGTTTCTACAGAGAATATCTGGTGGGGACCGGGGATGAATAATTCGTTGTTGATGAGTAATAATGCGCCGGGGTTTTTGCACCTGACGCTGAATTCAAGAAAGCCATTGAAGACACCGATTGGGAGTTTTGAATGGCAGTTTGTGAGTGGGAAGTTGACGGAGGATACCAGTGTATTATTGGAAAATAAAAACCTGACTACTACTTATTATAACCCACTTACTTATTCAGGTGATGGTTATTCAGGACCCTATAACCCGGCTAAAAAATGGCGGTATTTTAATGGGATTACGGTTACTTATCAGCCTAAATGGATGCCTGGCTTGTTTTTGGGGGTGAGCCGGATTGCCTACGCTTATAACGACTCCTTGCGTAATGGAGATCCTAGTTTTTTAAAGAGTTATCTACCTACTATTTTCGGGGTTTTCAGACAGAATTATGCGTATGGGCTGAACCTGCCCGCAGGCAGTAAGCGATATAAGCAGATGGCGAGTGTTCATTTCCGGTATGTTTTTGAAAAATCGCACGCTGAATTGTATGGGGAATATGGATGGGGTGATAACCAGTATAATATCCGGGATTTTGTGTTGAATGTGGATCATTCGAGGGCGTTTATATTGGGGGCACGTAAATTGATGCCGTTGGCTAAGAACCGGTGGTTGGACTGGCAGTTTGAGATGACCCAAATGAGCCAGGCACCTAGTTACCTGGTTCGTACTGCGGGTAATTGGTATGGGTATCAGGGTGGATATACGAATCAGAGCCGGATAATGGGAGCGGGGGTTGGCATGGGGAATAATGTGCAGACTTTTACGGTGAGTTGGGTGGAGGGGTTTAGCAGATTAGGGGTTAAGATGGAGCGGTTGGAGCATGATCCGGATGATTATGCGGTTAAGTGGGTGGACGAGTCTGTAGGGTTCTTGGGGCAGAGGAGGTTTGGAAAAATTATGGTAAGTGGGGAGGTGCAGGGGGTGGTTTCTAATGGGTATCTGTGGATGCAGGGTAATAGTGCTTTCAATTTGCGTTGTGTGATTAAGGGGGTGTATCGGTTTTAGATGATAACCTTTACAAGCTGGATCGCCCGCCTGAACGGCATAGTCGGGCAGGCATAGAACGCTATGAACCGTCCTCCTGATCGGCGGACAAGCGGCGGACGCAAAGAGATTCTTTATGGGATTGAATTTAATTTTAAAAAGATAAATATATTTTGAGGCTAACTGTAAAAACATATTCCTTCATCATTTCATTACTCATTATCAATGTGGCAACTCAGGCACAGTCGGTTTCGAATGATATGGTGAAGGAGAGTTTTAGGAATGAGCAGTTATTGAATCATTATACCCTTAATCAATCGTTATGTATTAATGCCAACCAGATAAATCTGCATGATCTGGATTCGGCATCGGGTATTAATCGGAAAACTAATACACTTCAATTTAAACGAAAGAACCTGGTGATTGGTTTTATGCCGGTTAGTCTCACTAATTTGTATAATTCGCAAACTCCCTATGACTGGAACCTGGGTTCGATGATACCGGCCAAAGGTTACCAGGCTATGGTTAGTTTGGGGGTATATGCGCAAATTGGGAAGCGTATCACCATCCAGGTGGCTCCAGAAATTGTATCGGCTCAGAATCCTTATTTTCAAACTTTTCCGCAGGAATTGGGTACGGCTGTTTGGGCCAGTTATTACCGGTTTTTGAATACGTCGGATATTCCGGAGCGTTTTGGAAACGGGGTATACCATAAATTATTTGCAGGGCAATCCAGTATCCGATACAATACAAAATCATGGTCGATTGGTATTTCTACTGAAAGTCTTTGGTGGGGGCCGGGATACCGGAATGCGCTGATCATGAGTACGAATGCGCCGGGTATTTTACATGGTACTCTCGAAACCCGCAAACCGATTGTTACCGGTATTGGTGATTTTGAAGGGCAAGTGATTGCTGGTGGTTTAGAGAACTCGGGTATTTTGCCTCCCAGAACCAATAGCGTAGATCCCTCGGGCAATTTTGTATATCAACCAAAACCGAATCATCTTAGATATATCACCGGCATGGTGCTTAGCTGGCGACCTAAATGGGTAAAGAATCTGTACCTGGGTTTTGCCAAGACTTCCTACCTGTATGCAAAAGATATTACCAACCCATTGGATGCACTGCCTTTACAGGGATTTTTTGGAGATGCGATTACTGCATCTGAACATAATGGTCATAAATCTTCTCTGGGGTCGGTTTTTGTTAGATACCTGATGCAAGAGGATCATGCGGAAATGTATATGGAGTATGGGAGAAAGGATCAAGCAGTGACTTTGCTGAATATTATTCCGGGTGCCAATATGTATAGAAGGGCGTATACGGCGGGAATTAGAAAACTATTTGCTTCTGCTAATAAAAGTCATATTCAATTGGTAGCTGAGTTAACGCAATTGGAAGCGCCTACAGCGGCTTTAATCAATAATCCGGATAGTTGGTATACAGATCAATATGTGCAGCAGGGGTATACCAATCTGGGTAAGGTATTGGGTGCGGGAATTGGGCCGGGGAGTAATAGCCAGACACTAGAGATCAGTTGGGTGAAGGGGTTGAAAAAAATTGGATTACAGTTTGAGCGATTACGACATAATAATGATTTTTATTATTATGGATTTCAGCCGATCGGTGATTTCAGGAGGTATTGGACCGATATTTCGACTACTTTAAAAGCCCAGTGGAATTATTATCATTTTCTTTTTTCGGGGCAGTTGGGGGTGATTCGGTCTTTAAATTATGAGTGGTTGGTGATACAGGTAGATCCTAATAATTATTTTGCACCGAGTAGTGAGGTGTTGAATATTGAGGGGAGGGTG
>CAIYKV010000130.1 GCA_903926855.1 uncultured Bacteroidota bacterium
TATTGGTATGGGTAATAGAGTACTTAGGCTATCTGAAAAGAATTATTGCGTACAGAATTTAATTAGGACTAAACAATACAAAAATGTAATGCTTAGTCCTTTTGTAGAATTTATTGCTGCTTGATTGCTTCGGCAATTGATTTTTCTAGGCTTGTAATTTTTTCCTGTAGAGTCATTACTAAATAATCTGGCTTAGGGTTGACCGCAAAAATTTTTCCAAATCGATCAATGACTATGATAAGAGGATAACCACCAGTCATATAATGTCGCATAATTTCCGTGTTATCTCCATTTCCCTCTGTATACAAATTGATTTCATCATCAGACGAATATTTCCCTGATTTCAGACTCTCCAGCCAGATTTTTTTGTCTTTGTCTATAGAAATTGTAATGAATACCACATTGCTATCTTTTTTTTGGGCAATAGGTTTTAGTACCAAAGCCATAGCAGAACAGGCAATGCAACCGGTATACCAACAATCCAATACCACAACTTTTCCTCTGAAATCAGTTAGGTTGATTGTATTTCCCTTACTATCCGGCAAACTAAACTCGAAGGCTTTGGCACCCTTGGTTCTTCTTTGAATAATCGTCAATATTTCAAATAAAGAAGGGTCAGTAATTTTTTTGATGGTTTCTTCAATCTGTTTATTAAGGCTGTCTGTAATAACAATTTGTTTGGCAAAAAAGCTGGTAATTATCTTTTGTTTTAAATAACTATTGCCTTGTTGACCGATTTCATGATAAACTGCATTTTTAATATCGCTACGAGATAAACGGGTTGTTGGACTTTCCATGAGCCTGATCATGCAATCCAGCTCTGATTTATTCAATACATATTCGATATAGAATTTTGAATATACTTTCAGGTTTGAATTCGTCGTATCCAACTGATCCGATAAATAATGATCTGTATAGTAGCTGATTACCGATGATTTCTGTATACTATCTCTTGAAGATGACAAATAAGATTTAGCAATGGCGAGATTTGTTTTTCTTTTTTCATAATAAATTTCTGCTTGTAATAACCGATATAGTGTTTCACTAAACCTGCTTTCATATCCATCTAAAACAGCTTTTTTTAATTGATAATAGGAATCTACCATTTTGTTTAGCGTATCACATTCTTTATACAGATCTGCCTGCTCATTGGCAGAAAATTTATTTGGCATTTTAACCTGACTCATTTGAAATTGACAGTTAAAACTTGGGCTACTCCTGCCAAAGAAAGCTGCAGCCGTTTTGGTTTGTTGAATATAAACACTATCGCCAGGCTCGACCAGGTAATTTTCTAGTACAAACATTTTACCACTTGGATAATAGAAAATGAGCCGGGTATTTGTAGGCTCTTGCAATCCGGGAATATGAAATGAAAATCTTCCGTTCTGTACCGTAATACTTCGGGTAGTTGAAAATTTATTTATGAAGCTCATCAGTTTTGAAGCAATTACTAAATCAACTTTATACGCACTGTCTGTTTTTCCCTCTATGATGATTTCATTTTTGGCTTGGGGCTTCTGCCCTGCTATTAATAGTAGGGGTGAAAAAATCAATATAAATAATAAGGAGTTTGTTAATATGGTACGATATTTTTTCATGCTTAATGATTTTTGTTGAAAGGATTACCGAATATTTTGTTTGATACCACTCAGCCTGATCTCATCATCTGGTATGGGTAAGGTATATTTTGGATCGTTGGGGGAAAGAGTATAGGTTTGGTTATTTAGTACGCGGGTAAGGGTTTTGGCAAAAGCCGGTTCTTTATTCAGTCTTCGCAAGTCTTCCCAGCGGGTACTCCCTGTAAAAGGAAGTTCTTTTCTTCTTTCAGTAAGAATTTTTGCCAGCGCATCATCTGCATTTACTGCTGTAACAGGAATAAAGCTGCCTGTTTTCCATCTTTTCTGAAGTAAGGTATTCAAATCAGTCAGGGCTGCTGCCGTATTGTTTAACCGGGCATTCGCTTCTGCCCGGATCAGGTATAATTCATTGGTAGCAATACCTGAGAAAAAACTATTGGTTTTACCGGTATAAAAACCTTTGAATATGGGCAGATTGGTGTTAAGCCGGTAACAAACAGTCTTACGCAGGTCATTAGCCGAATACGACTGATATAATAACGAATCTGTAATTGGTGAATTATTGAACAGAATTGTGGGTAAAAACGAGGTAGTATAATAGATAATTTCTGTATTATTTGGATAAACTGGAAGTGGTGCTGTTGAAGAAGCTGTTAAACCATTATAATCCAGCAAACTACTATACAGTGTTAATGCTTTATTGGCATAATCCTGTGCTTTTGTATAGTTACCCATATTCAGGTAGGTTTTTGCCAGTAACCCATACAGTGCCGGTTTAGAAGGTCTTGTCTGGTAAGCCGGAACAATCGGTAATAGGTTTTCAGCGGCTGTCAAATCAGCAATGATCTGCTGATAGGTTTGTTCAACACTTGCCCTTGTGCTCTGGATATTTACATCTGTTGTTAAACGCAGGGGGATACCTAAATCAGTAGCAGCAGTAGAAGCAATATACGAAGGCGCAAAAGTTTGTGCCAGATGATAGAATACCATGGCCCTGATGAATAATGCGGATCCTTTTACATTATTCCATTGTGCCTGATTGGTTTGTGTTACCGGAATGGACGCAATACCTTCTAAAATAATATTCGCCATTTCAAGGGATTTATAGGGCCATGACCAGTCTTGCGGACTGGCACCTTCATAAACTTCTGCCGTCCAGGTATAACAGTTCCTTCCCGTAGCATTCAGCGATTGCCAGGTAGTATAGGTTACATAGAAATTATCGCTGCTGTTCAGTGCTAATCCGGGGGTGCCTGTATTGATGATGGCATCATTATCTGCCATTGCCTGGTAATCTTCCAATGTTCCGGGTGTTACATCAGACAGATTGGATTTGATATCCAGCCATTTTTTGCAGGAAAACAGCAGAACAGTGGATAGCAGTAATAAGATATAATAATTTTTCATGAGTTCTGATTTTGGGTTTATAAATTGATTTTACAACCGATAGAAATACTGGATGGGTCTGGCATGGAAAAAGCAGCAGTATAGTCGGGATCAATACCTGCTTTATTTGCTTTCCATAATAAACCCAGGTTATTGGCAAATACATAAATCTGAACACTACTAAAGGGTAGTTTGTGCCATTGCGATTTATCAAGCTGGTAGCTTAGATTAATATTCTGTAGTCGTATATGATCGGCTTTCTCAACCAGTGCCGCGGAATTCTGGTAAAAAACATTTCGGTTGGTATTATTGGGATATACCAGAGAAGGAACCTGTGTTCTTAATTCATCACCCGGATTTTGCCAGCGCAAGAGATAATCAGCATTGATAGTTGGATTACTCAAGGCATCCTGGTAATTTAATCCCGTAGAACTTTTTCTGAAATAATACCCGAGTTTATAAGTGATATTGATGGAAACACTAAAATTTTTCCAGGTAAAAGTGTTCAGTAATGATCCAAACATACTGGGTCTGGATGAGCCACTATATACAAGACTATCAATCGGTGTACTGCTGATAATGGACAAATAATCCTTACTCACAGCACCATTCAGGTATCCCTGCGGGTCGCCATTGGTCTTATCAAGACCGGCCCATTTATAGCTATACATGCCGAATAATGATTTTCCTTCCACTGCATATAACCCGGAAGCAGCCTGGGTGGAAATGCCTACATTATAATTAGCCAGGGTTGTTGAGAGGTACTTGGTATCAAAATGAAGTACTTTATCTTTTTGGTAATTCCATAAAAAACTGGTTGTCCATTTGAACTTACCATCCAGGTTTTTAGAATTCAGGATCAGGTCAATGCCATTGGTTTGGTTACTGGCTGCATTTCCTTTAAAGCTGGTAAAACCAGTGGAAGGCGCAAGTGGTGCACTTTCAATCAGGTCCAACCCCGTTTTCTGATAAAAATCTATTGAGCCACTGAGGATAGACCTGATTAACCTGAAATCAAGCCCCAGATTAATATTACGTACTCTTTCCCATCTTAATTCAGGATTAGGGGGCGACAATACGGTTAAAAAGCGGTTGCTATTGAGTCCGGTTGACTGATACAAGCCAGTGAGATAGGCAGAAGCATTATACACGTTCCCATTAAAGCCATACGTAGCTCTTACACGCAGATAAGGCAATTCTTTTGCGTGATAAAATTTTTCATCACTGATATTCCATGAGAAACCAACAGAGCCCAGAGGGGTAATTTGTTGCTCTGCTTTTACGCCAAAAATATTGGCACCATCCTGACGACCACTGATGGAAAGGGTATATCTTTTTTTATAACTGTATGCAGCATTTACAAACCAGGAAACAAACCGATTTGTGGTACCGGTTATTCCGGCAGAAGTAGATTGAATTCTTTGATTCGTAGATGGATTTGTTTTGAAGGTAGAGTCATAGTTAATGGTAGAAAAACCTGTACCAAATGTATTATCATAGCCATAGGACCTTCTTGAGAAACCATCAGTCCTGATTTCTTTGATTTCCGTTCCGGCAATCGCAGTAACCGCATGGCTGTTTCCGAATGAGCGATCAAAGTTGAATTGCGATCTGATATTATCTGAGCCCAGATTCGCATTACTCAGGTCCAGAATTCCACCTCGTGGTACCGGGTATTTGCGCAGGTCATTGGCGCCAGAAGGATTATAGAATGTATTGATCATGTTCCGTACATAATAAGTTGACTCACTCATAAAATTGCGCGTGTTACTTACCTGTTTTTCGTTTTGGTATGCCAGCTGAATATCCAGGTAAGACGTAATCTTGTATTTAATGATGGCACGTATCAGCCGATGACTAAGTTTAGTGGTGTTATCCGACAATTGAATTTCATCAAGTGGTCTGTATTGCCAATCGAGGAAGCCGAGTTTGGTAAGGCTATCCTTATACTTATCGCGAAGGGTTTTGGTAATCGGCAATGCATTTCCGGCTGCATCCGCTAATTGTGCGTAAGGATATGGATTTCCCGAATAACTAAGGGAAGTACTCAAACTGCCAAAAGCAGCCGGATTATTATTGCGGGTATTGGTTTCTGTATAAGTAATTCCCCCGGTTATTTCCAGATTTTTTAGTGGACGGAAACTATTCAGAAAATTAACGGTAAGCCGGTCATATCCATTTCGCACCAATGAGTTTCTGTTATTATCATAGCCAAGAGAAGCAATGTAGGAATGTGTGTTATTCCCGCCCCTCATTTGCAAAGAATATTGCTGGTTAAAGCTTTTTTGGTATACATATTTTGTAAAATCATTTCTTACATCTGTTTTTTGCAAAGCAGCAATTTGCGCATCAGCATCGGTTGCCGATAGTTGCCCGCTTCTTTTTTTTGCCAGAATTTCGATCACCGGTGTGAGTCCCGGAAAATTGGTTGTGTTTGAAAGGTTATTATCATAAAACCCTTTGTTAAATAGAAACTGTTCAAGGTCAATAAACCCTGCTGCGGGTAAAAAATTTCTGGGATAGAACAGATCAGGTTTATTGCTAATGGTAAAGTTTGAATTGAAGCTTAGTTTCAAAGGCTCATTGTATTTCCCTTTTCGGGTGGTGATGACAATCACCCCATTACCCGCTCTTGAGCCCCAGATACTGGCAGCGGCAGCATCTTTTAAAACGGTTATATTTTCAACATCATTCGGGTTTATATTCGACAGGTCTCCTTCGTATGGAAAATTATCCAGAATGATCAATGGGTTTGCATTCACTTTTTCATCAATGGTATTTCTGCCACGAATAGCGATACCCATTTGTTCGTTGGAAGCAAGTATATTTTTGTTGAAAACCAAACCACTGGTTACCCCGTCCAGCCTGCTCAGAATATTGGTTGTCACACTCCGGTTAATCAGGCTGCTGTCGATCAAAACGAATGATCCGGTAGCTCTTTCTTTCGGAATTGTCTGGTAACCGGTTGACACAACCACTTCTTTCAAATCTTGTATTTTTTCTGATAGAATAATTACCAGCGGCGATTGGGTCAGATTCGAGACAGGCAGTTTTTTTACCTGGTAGCCGGTATGGCTGATGGTAAGTGTATCAGCACCCAGAAGCTTCAGTGTAAAACTTCCTTTTGATGCTGATAAAGTATTAAATTTATGAAGAAGGGTAAGATGGGCATCCAATGGACTGCCCCCATTCGAAGAAATGATTTTCCCTTCGATGGTATAGGTTGGAAAGGTTTGTCCTGATAGCGTTACTAAAGGACAAAGGAATATCAGTAAGCAATAAAAACGAGTCATTGCAGTTAGCATTTTTGATTAAGAAATAAAAGGCAATACGATAGGGATCCGGATTTTATACTGGATTCTTGGGTTTTTTGGCAAACTGTGTTTTTAATAAACACAGGGCTTTGCCCACGGGAGTAATGGTTTTGAGACGGTTTTTCAGGTGTGAATTTTTAGTAGCCGTAATTGAGGTAGTCGGTGAAGAGAATCTAGGAATGCCTTTTAGGACCATTGAATACAAAATCTTATGCTGCAACTCTTTGGAGAGTTGAACAAGTCTGGTATGCTGGTATTTCCTTTTTTTATAAGTCATGCTTAATCAGATATTTTGAAAACATATTTAGTCAAACACAAATACTTTCCTATGGGTGATTGATGAGCCTCTGTGAAACCCCCAATTTTATACTCACTTATAGGAAAGTATTGAAAACCAAGATCGATTTTTTTGTTATTGAACGTGTACGGGAGAAAAGAATCGAAAATAATCTCTCTCAAGCCGATTTGGCTTATGAACTGGGTATGTCTGTAGGCTTTATTGGCAAAGTGGAAAGTAAAAAATATCCTACGCATTATAATGTGAAGCATCTAAATGATCTGGCTAAGATCTTACAATGCAGCCCACAGGATTTTCTACCCAAAAAGCCCTTATAATTTTACTCTTCTCTTAGTTCAAAAAACAGTGCCCGGCTAAGATATATAAAAAATCAATCAATCACCCATAGGAAGGCAAAATATTTTTTTACTTGTCAACAAATTATTCCATCTGTTTTAACCCCAATAAAAAAGGTGCCAGTTTATTGGCACCTTTTTAGGTATAAATACTTGTTCCTTATTTTGAAATCGGACCCAATGATTTACCGCTGAATAATCATTTTCTTAACATACAATTTTTTATTGTGCAGTATCTTGATCACATACATTTCAGAACTGGCGGCATCTAATGTCAGTTGTTTTGAATATTTTCCAATAAAATCAGGAATGCTGCTGGTAAAAACTTTTCTTCCTTCTGCATTCAAGATATCTATCGACAGATCTGCTTTATCCGTTACCTCAAAAGAGAGATTAAAAATACCATTATTCGGGTTCGGTGAAGCCATCAGTTTGATCTGGTCGGCCTGTACCTCTGCTATTCCTGTTACGGCATATACAATTACATTGGATGTTTGTAAACAGTTATAACTATCGGTAACAATTACTTTATACTTACCTGATTTGGTAGGTTTAAAATGATTGGCAGATGCCCCGTTGATTACTGTATCATTCAGGTACCATTGATTGCCTGCGCTAATGGAACTTACCAAAGAATCAGCCTGCTGGGTGATAACGGGTACAGGGGCTGTAATGGCTGTTACCGCTATCCTGTCGCTCACACAGGCTCCCGTATTAATATGCATATCATAAAAGAAATAATAGTAATTCGCTTCGATAGCTCCCCCGGTATGGGCACTATTCCCGGTTATTGACATGATATTGGGTAGACTGATTGGGTAAGTTGTTCCAGTAATGCTATTATTTCGATAGATAGAAGCACTATCTGATCTTCCCTGTCCGCTGATACATTCCATAATCAGAATATGATCGCCTGTAGTACTTACCGGTAAATTCAATAAAAACACAGCTCCGGTATCAGTAGCCGGATTGCCACTAACTGCACCCCTGGTTGGATTCGGATTGGTGGCAAATACATCTATCGTAGTTGCAGCCAATGGTTGATAACTATAGCTTCCGGTAGTTACATCTTCTGATACAAGATTAGCTAATGTGATTCTTAATTGACCCGGATTACCAATATACATTCGCGCACTTTCAATTACTAATGGAACAGAGTTATTGATTTTTACATAATTACCGGCAAATGTATTGTAACCTCCAATCGGATAAACCAATTTATTAACAGGCCCAATACTGGTTTTTGCTTCTTTAGCCAGGTAATAGGTTTTATCAGCAGGAATTACGGTACTGCTAACTACGCTGCCACTTGCAAAAGGCGTATTACCGGTGGAACTGGAGTACCAATAATAATTGGAAGCATCCGGATTACTCACTTTCAAAATGGCCGTATTACTACATATCTCCCCATTGGCAGACGGACTACTAGCTTTTTGCGCAATCGCAATGGTAGAAACCAATTGGTTATTAGCTGCATTCTGATCTGCTGCCAGGTTTACACTCGCAGAAATACTATAGGTAGTTCCTGCCGCAAGAGCAAATGGTGTTTGAAATGTATAGGTGGCTGTTGACTGAGCAGGAATAATTCCGGCATAGGTGGCCGATAAATTTACAACGGTGCTACCGGCGGTGGTTACTATTGCGCTAATGGGTAAGGTGTTTTGATCAACTGATCCATTATTCTTAATCATGATCGTTAGATAGGCAGAGGTATTCGCACAATCTCCTCCTGAGGGTGATAATATCTGGCTAATGGATAAATCATTGGATGGACTTACCACTTTCACCCGATAATCCTGTGTTTCTCCTTTGGCATAGCTACCGCATGCCACTATATCAGTTGGGTTAGATGTTTCCTGAACAATAATACGCATCAAACTAATATTACCAACTGTTAAACCACTGGGTATGGTGATATTGGTAGTATATAACTGTGCGGCAGAACTCAAAACACCACTGGTTGCCATTAATTCTGAGCTATCAAATACACCATTGTTATTCAGATCAATAAATACTTTTACAATACGACTATTGGTTGTGGCATCTGCTGTACTCACTTTTATACTAATCGGTACTGTTTGTGATGGTTCGATATTTGCAACATAAGCGGTATTATCTGTATAGGTTTTAGAGCCTGCAGAGTTTCCGACTTGAATATTTTTGAAACTGACACTATCAATTCTCGCTCCCCCACCTCCTGAACTGGAACTGCAATAGGCAGAACCTCCCACACCGCTAACAATTAATGAATAAGCCTGAGACCCTCTTGCCAATGTTCCTTTATGAGAAACCGTGATCGTATAGGTTTGACCGGGTACTGTACTATCAATATCTATTCTTTCCACATTATCTGTATTGTTATCACCGCGGGCAGCAGCAAAAGATGGGTTGTTTACATCCAATGTCCAGGGATAATAGGTTCTTAGCGATGCCCCGCTTCCTTTGGTAATGCGTATATCCAAATCATTTACCAGGTTCTTCGTTCGATTGTTCAAAACATTTACCAGGTCAACATTTCCTTTTACATCTGTCCAACAGATGGTTGCTGATAATCCTCCTTTCCCGGATGCCACTACAGTTAAAGTATAGGTTTGTCCGTTGGCTAAAACATTTTCATATAACTGGTGTGGACTGGTAGCTGCATTATTAGAAGGTACCGCAGCTGTAATAACGGCGGCTGCTTTTTCTACATCCAATAAACCCCAACCAAACTGATAATCCGGGCCAGGACTAAAGCCGGCTTCATCGGCAGTATGAATGGCTAATCCTTTTAGAGTAGCAGAACGTAGAAATGCACCATTTTTTAATTTCGAATAATATTCCTGCAATAAAAAAAGTGAACCGGTTGCATTTGGCGAAGACATAGAAGTTCCGCTTAAAGTTTCATAACTGGTATTGCTATTGGAACTGGAAGAAGTTACGTTTACTCCATCTGCCACCACATCTGGTTTTATTCTTCCATCATCGGTTGGTCCCCAGCTACTGAAACTACTCATCACTACATCCTGGGGTCTATTATATCCTGATGGAAGACCATTTACGGCACCTACTGATAAAATATTTTTTGCACCAATATCCCAACTGATTACATCATACGCATCATTGCTACTAATACCAGCAGGTCTGTTTCCTGCAGATACCATATTGCCACTTGCATCTAACCGATAATAGGGCTGTCCAACGGCAGGCCCAGTTTCACTATGACTATTTCCTGCTGATTTTACAATCAGGTAATAAGGGGCATTATAAGCCATGGAATCTAATGATTGGGCATCTGTACTATAATAACCAAACTTATAATCTTCTGTATCACCTGGTCTGCCATAGAATTCCCATCTACTTTGTGTGCTATTATAATTCCAACCGGAAATCACTGAATAAGAGTGATTAGACAATACCAGGTTCTGTGCTTCTCCAAACATTTCAGAAATATCATTATTGAAATCATAAGCAATCATTCCCTGCGCTCCAAATGCCATTCCTTTGGCAATCGGATTAACGCCACTGGCAATCATGGTTCCGGATACATGGGTGGCATGGTCACTCACTGAAGTGGGTACATCTTTTTGGGTAACCCTTCCTGCTAACTCAACATGGGTGCCTAATACGGAACCACCATCCCAGATACCCAATTTATTTTTCATATTACTTGAACTACCGGAAAGATTCAATCCGGTTTCTCCACCAGGCCATAATTGATTGGCACGGGTAGTAGCTGCTGCAATGGTATTGTTATTGGTAATATAATATTTAGGAAATCCAAACACATCTACACCCATCAATATTCCTTTTCTTCCATCTCTCGAAGTAATGGTTAATGCCCAGCCTTTTGATTTAGCCATTGAAATGGCTTTGGCATAATTATTGGCAAATGATATTTTATAGTCAACGGCTGCCTGTTTTAATATCCGGCTATTGGTTATTTCCTGTGCAGGCAGTATTCCTGAAAAGCAACAAATCCAAACAAATAACGATGCAATTTTTTTGATCATAAGCGCATAAATTTATCCGGTGTTTCAAGCAAAACATCTGGCATATTCACTAAATTAGATACTTTCATCATTCAAAGTGATGTATGAAACAGATTCTTTTTGTGCTTTTTTTAATCAGTATGCTTTTATATGCCTGCTCGTCGGTAAAAAAGGCCAATTTATCGTTAGTTAAGCAAGGAATTACCGGATCGGTTACCCTTATTTCAGGTAACCAGATGCCCATGAAAGGGAGGGTGCCCGATTTACCGAAAGGCCTCAAAACCACCGTGTTGATATATGAGCCAACCCAGCTTTCACAAGTACAAAGGGTAGGTACGTCCCCAGTATATACGGCAATTGCAACAAAACGGGTTGCTTCCGTTGAAACGGATAGCACCGGAAATTTTACCATTTATCTTCCTGCAGGAAAATATTCTGTTTTCATCAGTCAGGGGGCGGCATTTTATGCCAATCTGTTTGATACGGAAAATTATATAGCATTGGTTACTGTAGAAGCCAATAAGCTCACCAGCCTGCATCTTTCAGTGAATTCCACTGCCAGCTACTGAACGAATCCTATCTTTGCTATTCTTGAAAAGAAATGGATCTTGATCTGGAAGTAATGAATTTGAAAGTATTGCTGACGCAATACCAGGATTCCCCCCGGCTTTTTCAGCTGGCGGACAGGCTATCTTTTGCCGATAAGCAAAGAATTTTTCTCAAAAACTTACAAGGTAGCAGTGCCGAATTTGTAGTAAGCGCCCTTTTTATGCACCCTGATTGCAGGGAAATGAATCATTTATTGGTATTGAATGATGCTGAAGAGGCAGCCTATTTTCATAATACACTCGAAAATCTGACCCAGGCCCTCGACCTTTTTTATTTTCCATCTTCCTTTAAAAACAGAAAAAATTTCAGGTTACTAAACAGTTCTCATGTGATGCTGAGAACAGAAGCTTTAACCAAATTGGCCCATGGAGGCAACCGGAAGATTATGGTTACCTACCCGGAAGCCTTGTTCGAAAAAGTAGTACTGCCAAAAACACTTAGCAGTAATATGATCAGTATCAAAACAAATGATACCGTAAACCTGGATAGTTTACTGGAATTGTTTGTGATGTATGGATTTGAAAGAACAGATTTTGTATATGAACCTGGGCAGTTTGCACTCAGGGGTGGCATATTGGATATTTACTCTTTTGGAAATGAAAAACCCTATCGGGTTGAATTATTTGGCAATGAAGTGGATAGTATCCGCATATTTGATCCGGAAACACAACTGAGTGAGAGAAAATTATTACAGGTAAATATCATTCCTAATGTAGAAACCCAGTTTGAATCGGGTGAAAAGGTTTCCCTGCTTGAATTTGTACCGGAAAATACCATTGTCTGGCTAAAGGATTGGGACGTGATCAAAGAAAAGATCAATACCCAGGAAGAAGATCTGGATGGTTTTATCCATATGATCGAAACTGGGTTTACTATGCAGGGCACGGAAGAAGAGGATGATTACCGTGTAGTAAAAGAAGTAAAAAAAGAAGACTTTACCGGAGTAGCTATTATCGAAACCTTACTTGAACAAAAGCATATTGTTGAATTCGGCTTTCAACCACAGATGGCGGGTTTTGAAATTGAATTTGCAACCAAATCACAGCCTTCTTTTAACCGTCGTTTTGATCTGCTTATCCGCAACCTGAAAGAAAAAGAAGCAGCGGGCTATCATATTTATCTGTTTGCAGAGCAGGTCAAACAATTGGAAAGATTGAATAGTATTTTTGCTGATTTGCAAACAGAGCTTCAATTTATTCCTGTGGCAACAGGTATCCATGAGGGGTTTATTGATGATGACTTGAAAATAGTTTGTTATACAGACCATCAGATATTTCAACGATACCATAAATACCGGGTTAAACAGGCCTATAATAAAAACAAAGCCCTTACTTTAAAAACACTCAGAGATCTACAGCCGGGAGATTATGTGTCGCATATTGATCATGGAGTAGGTACTTATAGCGGACTACAAAAAATTGAGGTGAATGGAAAAATGCAGGAAGCGGTTAGAATTATTTATAAGGATAGCGATATCCTATATGTAAATATTAATTCACTGCACAAAATATCCAAGTTTACAGGTAAAGAAGGAACAGTACCTAAGATCAATAAACTGGGTAGCGATGTCTGGAACAAACTAAAAGAAAAAACAAAGACCAAGGTTAAGGAAGTAGCGTTTGACCTGATCAAACTATATGCCCAGCGAAAAGCCCAACAGGGATTTGCACATACACCGGATAATTATATGCAAACGGAGTTGGAAGCTTCTTTTATTTATGAGGATACGCCCGACCAGAGTAAAGCTGTTGCGGATGTAAAAAAGGACATGGAAAGTGAAAGTCCGATGGATAGACTGGTATGTGGTGATGTGGGTTTTGGGAAAACAGAAGTGGCTATTCGCGCCGCATTCAAAACCTGTATTGATGGAAAGCAGGCGGCTGTACTGGTACCCACTACTATTTTGGCATTTCAGCATTATAAAACATTTAAAGACAGGTTAAAAGATTTCCCGGTCACGATTGATTATATCAATCGTTTTAAATCAGCCAAAGAGAAAAAGGAAACCCTGAAGCAATTAGAGGAAGGTAAGATTGATATTATTATTGGTACACATGGCATACTAGGTAAAGAAGTCAAGTTTAAGAATTTGGGATTAATGATCATTGACGAAGAGCAGAAATTTGGGGTTGGACATAAGGAAAAATTAAAAACCCTGAAAACCAATGTGGATTGCTTAACCCTTACCGCAACCCCGATTCCGCGAACCCTTCAATTTAGTCTGATGGGAGCAAGAGATCTGAGCATCATTAATACACCACCACCCAATAGGCAGCCTATTCAAACGGAATTGCATGTGTTTAATGATGATTTTATCAGGGATGCTATTTATTTTGAAACTGAGCGCGGCGGACAGGTATTCTTTATTCATAACCGGGTACAGGGTTTGTCTGAAATGGCTGCTTTGATTCAGGGGCTTTGTCCGGATTTAAGCATTGGGTTTGCCCATGGACAGTTAGAAGGGCATGAATTGGAAGAAAGGATTCTTGATTTTATTGATAAGAAATATGATGTACTGATCTGTACCAATATTGTAGAAAGCGGCGTAGATATTCCGAATGTGAATACGATTATTGTAAATAATGCCCATCATTTTGGATTAAGTGATTTACACCAATTAAGAGGACGTGTTGGCAGAAGTAATCGCAAAGCATTTTGTTATTTGCTGGCACCACTTAGCACACTCCCTTCAGATAGCAGAAAACGATTACAAACGCTTGAGCAATTCAGCGACCTGGGCAGCGGGTTCCAAATTGCCATGCGTGACCTGGATATTCGTGGTGCAGGAAATATGCTGGGTGGTGAGCAGAGTGGGTTTATGGCAGAGATAGGATTTGAAATGTATCAGAAAATTTTGGAAGAAGCCATACGCGAACTCAAGCGAAGCGCTTTCAAAGATTTGTTTAAGGAAGAAATTACCAAGCAGGATGATTTTGTGAGTGATTGTACAATTGATACTGACCTGGAAATACTGATTCCGGATGATTATGTAGAAAGCATTACCGAAAGATTGTCTTTGTATACCAGGCTCGACAGTTGTGATAAGGAATCGGAGTTACAGGAATTTCATAAGGAAATGACAGACCGGTTTGGTCCGGTACCCGCACAGGTAGAAGATCTGTTTACAACAGTTCGTTGCAGATGGATGGCGGTGGAAATCGGTTTTGAGAAAATGTCTTTGAAAGAAGATACCCTTCGTTGTTATTTTATTAATCGCCCCGACTCGCCTTATTTTGAATCACAATTATTCAAAAGGGTATTGATCTTTTTACAAAAGTCTACCAATAAAGGAAGACTAAAACAAACCGGTAAACTTTTCTTACTAATGGTTGATGATGTAAAAGACATGAAAGCGATGCATCGATTTCTGGAACAGATGTATCGGGACGTGGTAGAGAATAAGGGATAGGGAATGGCGGGCAAAAAAAATCCGGCCCAAATGAGCCGGACAAATTTTTTGGTTGATATCTGCCTAGAATCCTTTTTTGGCAACGCCATCTGCAATTGCTTGTAAAGCTTTTGCTTCACTTAAAATAGCCGCCATTTTATTTCCTTTACCATCATGTCCGCCGGCCATATATCCGCCTTTAGCAGTTTTTGTAACCACGGCATCCTGCATGGGAACGTTTTTCTCCTTTGTTTTCAGGCAATATGCTTTGATCATTTTTGAAGTGTCCATGTTCTGAGAATTTAAAAGTTATAGAATTATACAATGGGTTATAGGGCACAAGCTACCAATTTTTTTCAGGAAAAGGCATTCTACAAATGAGAACTAATCCACATGGGTAGTCAAAAAACGGGAAAGCCTGCAATAAATACCGGCTTTCTCTATGATTTACAGGCGATTGCGTAAATGCTACACGTCAATTTTTGCATATTTTGCATGTGTTTCAATGAACTCTCTCCTGGGTTGTACATCATCTCCCATCAGCATACTAAAAATCCGGTCTGCTTCTGCTGCACTTTCAATGGTTACCTGTTTCAGGGTTCTTCTCGCGGGGTCCATAGTGGTTTCCCAGAGCTGATCGGCATTCATTTCACCCAAACCTTTGTATCGTTGGGTAGTAACACTATCATCTTTGCCGCCTCCTAATTTTTCAATCCAGATTTTACGTTGCTCTTCATTATACGCATACGCCTGGTCTTTTCCTTTCTTAACCAGGTAAAGAGGTGGCTGGGCAATATAGACATATCCCTGCTCAACCAGTTCTTTCATATAACGGAATATAAAAGTCAATATCAACGTAGCAATATGCGATCCATCCACATCGGCATCGGTCATGATGATCAGTTTATGATACCTCAGTTTTGCCGTATTCAAAGCTTTGGGATCATCGGGTGTACCCACTGTTACGCCCAGTGCAGTATACATATTCCTGATTTCCTCGTTCTCATAGATCTTATGCTCCATGGCTTTTTCAACATTGAGGATCTTACCACGAAGGGGTAGGATGGCCTGATGACTTCTATCACGCCCTTGTTTGGCCGTACCACCTGCCGAATCTCCTTCCACCAGGTATAGTTCACATTTTTGAGGGTCTCTCTCGCTGCAATCTGCCAGTTTTCCGGGTAAACCGCCACCGCTTAAAACGGTTTTGCGTTGAACCATGTCACGGGCTTTTTTAGCGGCAACCCGGGCCTGGGCAGCTAAAATAATTTTAGAAATCACATTTTTTGCTTCTCTTGGATTTTCTTCCAGATAGGCTTCTAATGCACGTGCAACCGTAGTTTGTACGATTCCGCTTACTTCACTATTTCCCAGTTTGGTTTTGGTTTGCCCTTCAAATTGAGGCTCAGGAACTTTTACGGAAATGATGGCACTTAAGCCTTCTCTGAAATCATCTCCTTCAATAGTCACTTTTGCTCTTTCAAAAAGACCTTGTTTATCTCCATAAGTCTTGAATACCCTTGTTAAAGCCTGTCTGAACCCCGTTACATGCGTTCCGCCTTCAATGGTATTGATATTATTGACATAAGAGAAAATATGTTCTTTAAAGTCATCATTGTAGGTTAAGGCCACTTCCACAGCAATATTAGATGCTTCATCATGTCCGTCAACATACAATGGAGAAGGAATCAGGGGATTGCGGTTACCGTTTTTGTCGAGCATTTCTACGAACTCAACAATACCACCTTCACTATAAAAATTCTTTGAATATGTATTCCCTTCTTCATCTTTCTCTCTCAGATCATTCAGGGTGATGCTGATACGCCTGTTTAGATAAGAGAGTTCGCGTAAGCGTCCTTCGAGGATTTCTTTTTTGTAAACTGTTTCCTGGAAAATAGTATTATCAGGCCAGAAATGAACAAGGGTACCTGTTTTGGTGCTGTTGCCAATTTCTCTAACAGCATATTGCGGGATCCCGATTTTATATTCCTGTTCAAATATTTTTCCTTCCCGGTTTACGGTAACATGAAGCGTAGTGCTTAAGGCATTCACACAACTCACCCCAACTCCATGCAAACCACCCGAAACCTTGTAAGTGTCTTTATCAAATTTACCACCGGCATGTAAAACGGTCATTACAATTTCAAGGGCACTTTTTTGCTCTTTGGTATTGATGCCGGTAGGAATCCCCCGTCCATCATCTTCCACACTGATTGAATTATCCTCATGAATGGTAACCGTAATGTTTTTACAATACCCCGCAAGGGCCTCATCGATCGAGTTATCCACTACCTCATAAACGAGGTGATGGAGCCCTTTTACACCAATATCTCCAATATACATGGCGGGCCTTTTTCGCACCGCTTCCAAACCTTCTAATACCTGTATGCTGTCGGCCCCGTAATTCTTATTCTGGGCATCGTTACTATTCTGTTGTTCTTGAGTCATAAATGCTTGACAGTCCTGTGTTTTAAGTAATTTTCAGAAGTGGGCAAAGCTAATGAAAATAAAGGGTTTTCCGGGATAGAAACAAGCCAATTTTTCCCCATTTTAGGGGATGTTAATAAGCGTTAAAAATGGGTGTTTTCTACCCTTTCGATAAGCGCTATTTGTAAATTACATGTTTATACATTAATTTTACAGTTGCATGTTACAGGTATTGGACATATTAAAAGTGGCGCACAGAGGTGGTATTGAACCCAGCATGGAACTTTTGTTTGAAAAAGGACAACAGATTCCAGGCTCCATTCAATATAATATACGGCGGTATTATGCACAGCATCCATGGGTAGCTGAGGATACGGGTATGTTGGTATATCACTATGATAGCCGCAAACCCAAGGAGAATTACCTTGAGCTCAGGTATTGCAGTACGGGTAACCGTTATTGCGAAGAAAAGAGTTGCTCTCTTTGCACAAAATTACCTACCGAAAATTGTGGAGGGCGACACCAAACAGTGGATGTGTTTACTTTTCATTTTACGGCTACTTTTCTGCACCAGTTTGTGCATAATATCAAACTCAATACCCGTAAAGACGAAGTATTGGCGTTTAAGCACCCGCATGCTTTTACCAAAATATTTCCCGTATGTAATAAAAAACGAAATGTGCTGGATGGTTTATTAAACCATAGTTATTCCGGTGCACTGGAAAATATATTTGTGAACGCCAAAATTCACGAACTGTTGCTCTATAGTCTTGAATGTTTGGTAGAAGATAAAGAAGAAGGATTCAGTTGTAAATTCCTGGCAGATGAGAGTGGAAGAGAAAGAATCTACCAGGCTAGAGATATCCTCTTGCAACATATCGGTGATCCTATCACCATCAAGGAACTGAGTCGCAAAGTTGCCATGAACGAATGTTACGTTAAAAAAGGTTTCAAAGAAGTGTTTGGCACCACGATATTTGATTTTTATCAGCAACAAAGAATGGAACATGCCAAATACCTTTTATATGAGAAGGGATTGACAGTTACTGATGTATCTGCTTTATTGGGCTATTCCTCTATCTCGCATTTTTCTGCTGCCTTCAAAAAGCATACAGGACTGAAGCCTTGTGAGTTATTGAAATAATATACTCAAACCTGCTTATCCTTTTCCTTTCGTTACTATTAATGTGTTATGCTATTTAAAAATAGTTTACATAGCAAAATCGTTGAGTGATGGTGTTTTTATACATTCTTCGCGGAGTATGGAAAGAAAAATATCGGCAATGAATTGAATTTCCATCTATTTTAATACCACAACACGTTAAATACTACTGACTTTTCATTGATACCCCCGATTTTGTAAGGATAAAGCCATCCAAGATTCCCGGTTAGAAAGAAATCTTAGCATATACTTAGCTCAGCATCAGCGTAGGATTAGGCCAACAATACCCCTGGATGACTTTAGCATGACTGTATACTGCGGTTATACATAGGCTATCATGCAAATAGTAAGCAAGTTGACTTCCTATAAAGTCTCTGCAAAGTCTCTATAAGGTCTCTATAGGGTCTCTATAGGGTCTCTATAGGGTCTCTATAAGGTCTCTATAAGTATTTCTGAATTGTTACCCAAGCAGGATAACATGAGGATGGTTACCGGGGTACGAGGTGAAAGGGAAGCAGTTGTTGGTTGCTTCCAAATTTGATTTCATA
The DNA here is from genome assembly GCA_903926855.1 of uncultured Bacteroidota bacterium. GTDB lineage: Bacteria > Bacteroidota > Bacteroidia > Chitinophagales > Chitinophagaceae > Sediminibacterium. The sequence goes on from CAIYKV010000130.1 coordinate 19,016, forward strand.
AATATAAACAGTTTCTGGCTTTTCTCCAAGCGGTCTGTAATAAGCATCGACTATGTAAATGGGGAAGGCTCA
>CAIYKV010000131.1 GCA_903926855.1 uncultured Bacteroidota bacterium
CCGCTTTGGTGGGCATTTTTAATTACTTATTGATAATCAGTCAGTTAGAATAAAATCGATTGATAAATCCCATCAGGATTTTTTTGTTAAATGGATATTTATAAGTCATGGTGCTTTGTTTATCAACATAACCCTAAATTGCCAATTGATTCTAAGGAAAATTTAATGATTGATGCGTAAACAGAATCTGGTTGCTGACCATGAAATGAAAAGGGTGATTAGTCTGGCCGAATTGGACCTGGACTATTCCGATATGCAGGATGCTTTGGGAGAGTTAAGTAAATTGGCTGCAACTGTTGCCGGAACCGAAATTTCATTGATTAACCTGATTGACTCCTTTACACAGTGGACTATTTCACAATATGGGTTTTCTCTTGAACAAATGCCCCGTGAAGATTCTATTTGTCAGTATACTATCCATACCAAAGAATATTTTGAGGTAAAAGACCTGGCTGGCGATGATCGGTTTAAGGATCTGAGTTATGTGAAGGATGAATCTAAATTGAAATATTATTTTGGCGTCCCTTTACAAACTGAAGATGGCTATGCACTGGGTGCATTGTGTGTACTGGATAAGGTAGGCAAAGAATTATCTGCTGAACAGGTAAGTTTATTAAAGATTATTGCTGCTGAAATCGTGAAAAGATTAACGGATATTAAATTGATCCAATCCTTACGTTCCAAAGTAAAAGAATCGCATGAAACGGTTAAAAAAGTAGCACACGATATCAGGGGACCTTTAGGGGGGATTGTTAATCTGGCGCAGATAATGGTGGATCAGGGAACAGAAAATTCAGTACCTGATATGCTGGAGGTAATGCAGATGATCCAAACAAGCGGTGGCTCGTTGCTTGAATTTGCAGAAGAGATACTTACTCCTGAATTGACACCCGAAAATGAACAATATTATTTAAATGATTATTCTATTACCATTACCAGCCTAAAAGATAAGCTGTTAAGATTGTTTTCCCCACCAGCTATTCATAAAAAAATCTTTCTTAATGTGGATGCTGTTGGGAAATCAGAAGCCATCCCTTTTGCAAAAAGTAAGATTCTGCAAATTTGTGGGAACCTTATTTCCAATGCAATAAAATTTACACCCGAAGGAGGAACTGTGAATGTAAGCCTGGAACTGGTGCCTGGTTCCGGCGCTAATATTTTACGGATTTTGGTGTCAGATACGGGTGTAGGGGTAACGGCAGAGCAGATTGAATTTATTTTAAAGGGAACTCCTTCCTCTACGGATGGAACAGATGGCGAAGCTGGTCATGGATATGGAATGTACCTGGTAAAACACCTGATTGATAGCATGAATGGAACCATGCATATCAAATCTGAACAGCAGATGGGTACCCACTTTGAAATAGTGTTACCCCAGGGTAAATTATATAAATAACAGTTGCCCTAAAGATATGAAGCACTAAAGGGATAGTGCGGTGATAGGTTAAAAAAAAGAACCCATAAAGAAAATATGCCTCCCACACTCACACAAAACAAAATTTTTTCTGACTCAAAAAGCCACTATGAAATATTAGACGGCTTACGCGGAGTAGCAGCAATCATGGTGGTCATATTCCACCTGTTTGAAGCATTTAGTGAGGGTAATCATTTAAAACAAATTATTAACCACGGATACCTGGCAGTAGATTTTTTCTTCCTCTTATCTGGGTTTGTCATTGGGTATGCATACAATGACAGGTGGCATAAAATGAGTTTGAAAGATTTTTTTAAACGTCGGTTAATCAGGCTTCATCCAATGATCATCATGGGAATGATTATTGGAGCGATTGGTTTCTACTTTAGTGCATCTCCTGTTTTATTTCCACAACTAAGCTTGATCCCTTTTTGGAAAGTATTATTGACAATGCTGATTGGGTTCACCCTAATCCCCTTGCCAACCTCAATGGATATTAGGGGCTGGGGCGAAATGCATCCTTTAAATGGCCCGGCATGGTCACTTTTTTTTGAGTATATTGGTAATATTCTATATGCGGTATTTATCAGAAAGATATCGAATACCTTTCTTTCAATCCTGGTATTTATTTCTGCTTTTGCCTTAATACAATTGGCAGTTACCAGTCCAAATGGTGATCTGATCGGTGGATGGTCTATTGAAACTGCACAATTACGTATCGGGTTTACAAGGTTGTTATACCCATTTTTAGCCGGCTTATTGTTGTCAAGAGTAGTGAAACCTCGTCATATTAATCATGCTTTCCTGATATGTGCTGGTCTGATCATATTGGCACTTTCATTTCCAAGGGTTGGCGGGGCTCAAAATTTATGGATTAACGGAGTATACGACTCTCTTTCAATAATTATTTTGTTTCCGTTGATTGTATACATAGGAGCCAGTGGAAACATTACATCTAAGTGGGCCTTACAACTTTGCAGATTTTTTGGCAATATTTCTTACCCTATTTATATCATTCACTACCCCTTCATTTATATTTTTACTGCATGGGTAGTAGACAATCATATATCCTTGCAGACGGGATGGTGGATGGGTTTGGTCGTATTATTGGGATCCATACTGGTTGCATGGGCCTGCCTGAAATTGTATGATATCCCCGTAAGAAAATGGTTAACAAAACGATGGGTAAAATAAAATTTCGGAGATGTTTAGCAGGGCAGAAATGCTGCTTTAATTTTTGGCTTAGTTCCTGAATTGAATAAGCTTTTTATAGGAATATTTGTGCAGAAGAAGAATCACCGATTTATCACTTCAAAATACATGAACGATCCAAACTACCTTACGCTAAATCTGACTAATGAAACATTCTCAACTGATAGGAATTATTGCTGCGGTTAGTATACTATGTATTTGTTTTCTTCCCTGGAGCTATATACCCAGTGTGCAGGTAACGGTTTCGGGGTTCCATGCGGAAGGCACCAGTTTTGGGAAGCCCGGGGTTTTAAATTGCCTGCTTTGCCTGGTGGCCATTGTTCTGTTTTCGATTCCGGCAATCTGGGCCAAAAGAACCAATGTTTTTATAGCAGCACTCAATCTTGCCTGGGCTTTTCGGAATTATTTATTATTATCTTCTTGTATGATGGGGGAATGTCCTGAGAAAAAAATAGCTTTATTTGGTTTATTGAGTGTTTCTGTCATTATGCTGGTAATGACTTTTTTGCCTAAAATAGAAATAAAAAAGGCAGATACTGCCGATTATTAAGTGAGGTATCAATTCCCGGAAAATCCAGTTTTACTGACTTGCCTAAAGATTGTTTTCGATAATGCCTGGTTCACCTCATTGTAAATTCTTTCTATGTATCCTGCTGTTTCAAGTGATTTGTAGTTGTTTAATAAATTTATGTAGTTTTAATACTACACAACTATTTATAGTTACGACGTATATTTTATATTCCTGCTATGTTTTATTGTTTAGTTTAGTCATTCCTTTACATAGCCAATATCCTTTTCAACAAAAGGCTTAAAAATTGATTGAGCAAACCAATCCGATTAAATAGTAGCCATTTTTCTATCCTATGAAAACTCCATTGGCTTTTTCGAAATGATTAGTTGAACACGGATTCAGTTCTGAACATTTTAAGTAAACAGATTTCTGACTAAGTAGCCAAAAGACGTTTTATGTAAAAAGGTAAAAAAAGAAGCATGAACAAAGTCGAAACAAAAGAATCACTGATCAGCTATATTAATGAACTGGAAGCAAAATTCGATAAACTCAGTCATGAGTTAACCGAACTCAACAGTAATAACCCAAAACGAAGAGATAACAGATCAGCAACTTCATCAGATACGGGTAGCAGGAATGAAAATGAGTATGCTGCTATTATTGAAAATACTCCCGGCGCACTTTTTTTGAGCAGGCCTGATGGTACAATTATCGAAGCAAATCCCAATGCAAGCAGCATGTTCGGGTACACACAAACCGAATTCAAAAAAATTGCAAGAAAAGATATCATTGATGAAACTGCTGCAGGTTTTAAAGAAACCCTGGAAAAGCGAACAAAATCCGGGAAAGTTAGAGCAGTATTAACGGCTATAAAAAAAGGGGGCGAAAAAATTAAAGTAGATGCATTATCCGTTGTTTTCTGGGATAAGCTGGCAGCTGAAAACAGAACCACTACTATTTTAGTAGATATTACTGAAAGCGAAAAAATAAAACTGGCATTATCTGAATCGGAAAAACAGTATAAAGATTTATTCAATCTGAATCCTTTGCCCATGTGGATTTATGATTTGGAAACACTCTCTTTCATGGAAGTGAACCAGGCCGCTGTTCAGCATTATGGGTTTGATCGAAATCGTTTTCTGGGAATGAAAATCACAGATCTTGCTGCA
>CAIYKV010000132.1 GCA_903926855.1 uncultured Bacteroidota bacterium
AAGCAGGTTTCTGACCCTGAATAAAACCGGCCTTTGTATAGCGTGTTTTATTTTTTCCGGGAATTACTGCAGTATTTACATCCACTACACTTACCCCGTAAAAATCTTCTACTGCTTTTTTAATTTCCAGTTTGTTTGCTTTGCGATTTACTTTAAAAGCATACTTTCTCAACTTTTCCTGTTGTGCGTTTGCTTTCTCAGTTAAGATCGGCTTTACTAAAACTTCTGTCGGTTTCATTTTCTAAAAGTTGAAACGTTATATTATTAAGCTGTTACAGCTTCGTTATCTGCAAAAATTTTTGCTGTATTCTCAGTAAATACCAAAACATCGGCATTTACAATTTCGTAAGTATTAATATCAGCTAATAAAGTAGCATCGATATTAGGAACATTACGAGTACTTAAATACACATTATCATTGTATTCAGGTAAAACAAGAATTGCTTTTTTATTTGCTACATTCAAAGCATTGAAAACTTCAATTAATTGCTTTGTCTTTGGTGTATCTAAATTGATATCCTCAACAACCAATATTGCATTCTCTTTTGCTTTATAACTCAATGCAGAAATTTTAGCAAGGTCTTTGACTTTACGATTCAATTTAAAATCGTAACTGTGCGGTTTTGGTCCGAAGATAGTACCACCACCTTTATACAAAGGGTTACGGATATTACCTTTACGAGCACCACCTGTACCTTTTTGTTTGTGAAGTTTACGGCTCGCACCCTGAACTTCGGCACGTGTTTTAACTTTGTGTGTACCTGAACGACCAGCAGCTAAATATTGTTTAACCGCCAAATAGATCACATGATCATTAGGTTCTACACCAAACACTTCTGCAGGCAATTCAACCGTTCTGCCGGTTTTCTGACCTTTTATATTTAATACATCTACTTGCATGTTCTTCTGATTAAAAGTGATTACTTCTGGATTAAAACGATTGAACCGTTGTGGCCAGGAACTGAACCACTGATAAGAATGTAATTTTTTTCAGCGAAAATCTTTACAACTTTCAAGCCTTTCAATTTCACTCTATCACCACCCATACGGCCGGCCATTCTCATTCCCTTAAATACTCTTGCAGGATAAGAAGAACCACCAATAGAACCCGGAGCTCTTGAACGATCATGCTGACCGTGTGTAGCTTCACCCACACCGGAAAATCCATGACGTTTTACTACACCCTGAAAACCCTTACCCTTAGTAGTTCCTACCACTTCAACATCATCGCCTTCGGCAAAAATGTCAACACTGATGGTTTCTCCTAAAGTTTTTTCTATGGAATAGTCTCTGAATTCTTTTACAAATTTCTTAGCGGAAGTTTGAGCTTTTGCGAAGTGATTAAGCTCGGATTTTGTACTGTGTTTCTCGTTCTTGTCGCCTAATGCCAATTGTAATGCATTATAGCCGTCAGACTCTTTTGTCTTTACCTGAGTTACAACATTTGGAGCAGCTTCAATGATCGTTACAGCGGTCTGTTTGCCGTCTGTTCCGAAGATGCTGGTCATCCCGATTTTTTTACCAATAATTCCTTTCATCGTTTAGCGGTTTGCGCCCCGCTGAGGTGTAGAGGACATTCCGCCGATGAAAGCGAAATTCAATCCCTGTTTTCTGCCGACCTTTTCCTTTGTTCCCCTAATTTGCATTAAGGCTTCGGAAGTACCGGAAGCAAACAAACCTCGAAGGGCCTGTTTATATGTCACTGTTTTCGAACCAGAGCTCCTTTTTCAATTACGATTGGGAGATGGAAATATTTAATAAGATCTCTTTATCAAGCTTTGATCTCAACTTCAACACCAGAAGGCAAATCCAATTTGCTTAATGCATCTACAGTTCTTGAAGAAGAAGTGTAAATATCCAACAAGCGCTTATGTGTGCAAAGCTGGAACTGTTCACGACTCTTTTTATTAACGTGTGGTGAACGGAGTACAGTGAAAATTCTCTTTCTTGTAGGAAGAGGAATAGGTCCTGTAACAACGGCACCTGTGCTGCGTACTGTTTTAACGATTTTCTCTGCAGATTTATCTACCAGATTGTGATCGTAAGACTGTAATTTGATTCTGATTCTTTGAGACATAGTCTAAACCCAATTTTCCGTTGGGGCTGCAAAGGTAAGGGGCTGATACCACACAGGCAAGAAATATTGAAAGAATTTTAAGATAATCAGAAAAAAATATCGAATAAATTTTTCAAATGCCCGATTTTTGAAATTTTTTGCTTTGATAAAGAAAGCCCCATTCAAAAATGAACGGGGCTTTCTTTAATTATCATAACTAAAATTAGTCCTCTACTTTTACTTTACCCTTGCTCTTTGCAATTACTTCCTCAGCAATATTATTCGGAGCCGGCGCATAATGCGAGAATTCCATGGTAGATGTTGCACGACCGGAAGACAAGGAACGCAACTGCGTTACATATCCAAACATTTCGCTCAATGGAACTTTTGCTTTGATAACCTGCGCATTTCCTCTGGTATCCATACCTTCTAACATACCGCGACGGCGGTTCAAATCTCCGGTAACATCACCCATATATTGATCAGGCGTAACAACTTCGACTCTCATGATGGGCTCTAATAAAACCGGTTTTGCTTTACGACCCGCTTCACGGAAACCACCTTTAGCACACAATTCAAAAGACATTGAAT
>CAIYKV010000133.1 GCA_903926855.1 uncultured Bacteroidota bacterium
AAAAGATAAAGCGTTACGTGAAGTATCAGGAAGGAGAGGATCGTAAAGAAGACGGTACACAAGATCTATTGTTCTAATATACCCCCGTAGGGGGTTGTATTCATAATAAAACCCCCACCTCTGGTGGGGGTAATTTACTTTTTGGACACTTTGCGGGCAAAGGATAATTCAAAAAGAATGAATAATTAGTATAATAATTCAAGGTTATGGGTTACAATCGTAACCTTTCCTTTACATATGCTTGAATGAAATAGTTGTCGATGCATTTCAAGATAAGAAGTTTTTCGGTTACATAAAAAAATGGAATTACCAACTTTTTTTCGACGTATAAGTCTGTCAGTGCCATATTGCGAGCCATTGCAATATCTCTTAAAAGTGCAGCTTTTTCAAATTGTTGCTGTAAGGCTACTTCTTTAATTTCTTTTTGAAGTAGTAATACTTCGCTCAAGTTATTACAGGCATGATATAAAATAAGTAATTTATCATCAGCAAAGTCATTTGATTGTGGTTCGTAATTTTGAGATATCGTATACTGCAGGCTTTTCCATTTTTTCAGGTTCAAACGCAGTGGCAACCATTTTTCATCTGTAAAATAATCCTTGTTACAAATAATTTCTGTGAGCCAATCATTTAACTGATATAAACGATCCTTTTCCTCTTCCGGAATATAATGTTTCATATATGCATTTTTACCAAACCTACAATTTATGACCGTATTCTATTTGAGCTTTGATTTTGGTATGTTTTTTAGATGCGTAATAGCTTTTTAGATCCGATATTAGTAACTTAGGTAATAAGATCAGTGTATGCCAAAGAATAAATCTGCCTATAATAGATATCGTATTATTGATAAGTGCCTTAATAATAGATTAAAACCATTTCCCACTAAAGAATATTTAGCCCAAAGGTGTTCAGAGCTATTACATATCGATGTTTCTAATTCTACCATTGAAAAGGATATTGCTTTTATGAAGGAAACTGAACCCAGAGGCCTGGGTGCTCCAATCGTTTATTCTAAAATCAATAAAGGGTATGTATACAGTGAGAAGGGATTTTCTATTTCTGAATTGAGTTTGGCAGATGATGAGTGGGAGGCATTGAATTTTGCTTCCCAGTTGCTATACCAATACAAAGACGTTCCCATATTTTCCAGTTTTAAATCGGCTATTGAACGGATTAGTTTCCGATTTTCTTTGGGTTTTGAACCTGCAGATCCCATACTAAATAAATCAGTTGAATTTGAACAGGCAGTAGAAACCAAAGGGATGGAATGGATTCAAGGTATTTACCAGGCTATACAAAATAGGTATTTGATAGAATTCTCCTATCATAATATTTACAAAATGGAGAAGAAATTTTATCAGGTTTGTCCATATTTGTTAAAGGAGTACCGGAATCGGTGGTATATTATCGGCTGGAATGAAAACAAAGGAAAATTCATGACATTCGGGTTAGATCGTCTATCTGATCTTTCTATCATAGAGATTAAACAGAAACTTAGGGCCGACTTTCAATCTGAGGCCTTTTTTGAACATGCTACGGGTATTATGAAGGCGGCTGATAAGCCTACAAATATCGAGTTGATTATTAAGAGCCCCATTAGTGAATTGGTAATGCTGGAGCCGCTTCATTTATCTCAAAAGTTATTAAAGCAGGATAAAGATTATATAAGGGTAAAACTTAAGGTATATGTGAACGAGGAATTCTATTTGCGATTATTGTCCTTAGGAACCAGTTGCACTGTTGTCAAGCCATTATTTTTAAGAACCAAAATGAAGGAATTGATTGAGTTGATGAGAACTAATTACCAGTAAATATTTTAGTACCAGCATGATTCCAATGCTCCTCTTACGAATCCATATTTAACCTGTAAAGCCCTTATTAAGGATCAATCTTTTCACCGTTATTTTATCACATCGGATCATGATGCCGGGTTCTAAATAAAAACCAAATCTTAGCCCATCCATACAAAGTTGAGAGGTATGGCATATATACATGGGGCGTTTATCCTTGTGTAAAAAGAAATAATAATAATCTTCTATTCTCATGATGGAAAAAAACTGCTTGTTATTTGAATTCATTCCTTTTTCATACTGGTTACTAAACCGGTGAAATATACTCCTGTGATTTTTCTCAAATCTACAAATTGATAAACGGGTTGACTCTACGGAAACGGAAAATCTATTTAGTATTTTATGTTCCTTATCAAAACCCCATACCAGTCCATATTGACCATATCCTTGGTGATTGAGTAAGTCAATCTGGGCCATAATAATAAAATTATCCTCCTTTTTTATGGGTAGCTTTTTGTGGTAAAACATCCATCGGCTTTCACTCTTATTTTCCATCCAGTAGTGACTATCTTTTATAAAACTCTTTTCCTCTTCATCTTCAGTTATTTCCCATCCCCTGATATTTGTAGTAAAATCGTCCTGTAACAAAATTTCAGAATGGAGAATATCTGCTATGGGTAAACTAAAGATCATCGAATTCTTTTAAGTGCAAACTACTATAGTCAGAACTCAAGGTATTGGAGGATTAGTGCGGTAATCTGGTCACTAAGACCAGGCATTACCGGTTTTGATTGACCAGGAAATCTACTGATTATCAACTCATTTATTGATCAGACTTAACCGCATTTTAATGGTAAAGGCGGCCGGATTTTCCAGTCAAGGCTCTCTGGTAAAAGGGGGTTAAGGCAGGTGGTATCTACATTTCCTAAACTTACATATAAAACAAAAGCCCAGAAATTTTTCTGAGCTTTTGTTTTATATGTTAACGAATCTAATTATTTCGCCAGTTTCTTTTTCGCCACTTTCTTCGCAGCCTTTTTCACCGTCTTCGGTTTAGTTGCCGTTTTTTTTGCCGCTACTTTCAATTTTTTCGAAAAAGCCCCGGGCACCTGTTCTTCAATCATTTTCTTGATCTCTTCCAGGTCTGCATCCACCAGTTCATCAGCAGTATACTTGGTATTATCTGATTTCTTACCCAGTTTCAACATCTTTTTCTGGAACCGGATAAAGGGACCCCAGCGTCCATTTTCGATAGAGATTTTTTCAGCGGGCCATTGTTTAATATACCGGTTGGCTTCCTTGTCAACTTTTTTGGCTACCAGTTCATCAATATCTTTTTGAGAAAGCGTATCAAAATTGTAGGCCCTCGGTACATTGATATACATATCATTCCATTTAATAAATGGACCAAAACGACCTTTCCCCTTGGTTACCGGCATTTCCTGGTAAAAACCTATCGGCGCATCTGCCAATTGTTTTTCATTGATCAGCTGAATGGCTCTTTCCAATTCCATCTCATGCAGATCCTCTCCCTTGGGTATAGAGATAAACTGTTCACCAAGTTTAATATAGGGTCCGAAACGTCCGATATTCACAGATAATTCCTGGCCTTCGTATTCACCCAGTGTGCGAGGAAGACTAAATAGCTGCATGGCTTCTTCCATGCTGATCGTCTCAATACTTTGCGACTGCTTTAATTTGGCAAACCTGGGTTTCTCTTCTTCATTGGCGGAATCACCTATTTGCACCATGGGGCCATAGCGCCCCATTCTGGCGATTACTTTTTTACCGGTTGCTTCATCAATACCCAGTTCTCTTTCTCCTTTGGCACGCTCTGCGTTTTCAAGGGTATGTTCAATGGTATCATGAAAGGGTTTATAAAAACCATCGATCATATTACTCCAGATGATCTTTCCTTCAGCAATCTGGTCAAATTCGGTTTCAATTTTGGCCGTGAAACCAAAATCCATCACTTTATTAAAATATTGTTTCAGAAAATCTGTGACAACAATTCCTAAATCGGTAGGGAAGAGTTTATTTTTTTCTGCACCCGAATTTTCCTGTAACAGTTCTTTCTCGATCTCATTCTTTTTGGTGAGGCGTAACAGGTTTACTTCTCTTCTGGTACCATCCTTGTCTCTTTTTTCTACATAATTTCTCTTGATAATGGTAGAAATCGTAGGGGCATAGGTAGAGGGGCGACCGATACCCAGTTCTTCCAATTTTTTTACCAGAGTGGCTTCGGTATATCGGGCCGCGTGACGGGTGAATTTTTCGGTTGCCGACATTTCAACAAAACCCGGGCGCATACCAATGGCTAAAGGCGGGAGAATACCTTCTGTATTTTCATCCTCCTCTTCATCATCTTTCCCCTCCATATATACTTTCAGGAACCCGTCAAATTTCATGACTTCACCTGTGGCAGAAAGGGTTTCCTGGTTGGTGCTGATATTTATTTTAGCCGTTGTTTTTTCAAATTCCGCATCGCCCATCTGCGAGGCAATCGTTCTTTTCCAGATCAGTTCATACAGTCTGCGCGTTGCATCATCCGGTACCGTATGATTATTCATATAAGTAGGGCGGATGGCTTCGTGCGCTTCCTGGGCACTTTCATTCTTATTCTTGAATTTGCGGGGCTGGTGGTATTGAGGGCCATAGGCCTGGGTTACTTCATTACGGATATCATCCAGCGCGGTATCACTTAAATTGATACTATCTGTACGCATATACGTGATCTTTCCACTTTCGTATAGCTTTTGAGCAAGCAACATGGTTTTGCTTACACTATATCCCATTTTTCGGGAAGCTTCCTGTTGCAGGGTGGAAGTAGTGAAGGGTGCTGCCGGTGTTCGTTTGGCAGGTTTCACCTGTATATCATTCACTTCATAAATAGCGCCTTTACAGCTTTCCAGGAATTTGCGGGCATCTTCCTGTTTGGATACTTTGGAAGGGCCTTCGGCTTTAAAGTTTACCGGTTTATTATAGATATCCAATGCGGTAAACAATGCCTCAACCTTATAACTGCTTTCTGGCAAAAAATGATTGATCTCTCTTTCGCGTTCTACAATCAGTCTCACCGCTACGCTTTGCACCCTGCCGGCGCTAAGGCTTCGCTGCATACCTATTTTGCGCCATAATACCGGGCTCAATTCAAAACCCACCAACCTGTCTAATACACGTCTTGCCTGCTGTGCATTTACAAGATTCATATTAATGGTACGCGGATTCTGTACGGCTTTTTTAATAGCCGGGGCGGTAATTTCATGAAAAACGATTCTTTTGGTCACTTTGGGATCTAAGCCCAGCACTTCTGCCAGGTGCCAGCTGATACTTTCCCCCTCACGGTCCTCATCCGATGCCAGCCATACTTCATCCGCTTTTTTAGCCAGTTGTTTTAATTCTTTTACCACTCTCTCCTTGTCTTCCGGAACCTTATACCTGGGCAGGTAATGATTGTTTACATCAATCCCCATATCATCTTTCTCAAGATCACGTATATGCCCATAACAACTTCTCACCTCAAAATCAGTTCCGAGGATCTTTTCAATTGTTTTGGCTTTTGCCGGTGACTCAACGATCAATAAATTTTTAGCCATATCCGCTTGTATCCGCCTGTGACGGAGTTTTTTATTGAATTTTCCCAATATCCAACACCTTACAAAACACTCCCCTGAGGGGGAGCATCGTACGCTTGTTTCCCTGCAATATTAGTCCAAACCAGCAAAACACAAAAAATATCAAGCGGGGTTACCGGTAAAAAACCGGATGATTTGCCGGCATACGACATTGTCTTTATACACTTTACTATGTCCCAACTGTTCGGTAATCAGAAATTGGACATGCGGAAGATCCAATGATAGCAAGGGTTTTACGTCATCAAAAGTGCAAACCGGATCATTTTTATCGTGTATCCATAAAACAGGAGCCTGGATATTTTTCACCACCCGGCTAACGGAATAATAACTGATGGGATGGTCCGTTATTTCACCGATTAGTTGGATAAATGCCGCTTTTACCTTTTCTTCAACCGGTATCAGGGTAAAGAAATTATCAATCGCACGCCAGGTTTCTGTAGCGGGGGCAATCAATACCAGTTTTCTTTTTGGGTTATCAGGCATTTGTTCAAAAGCCAGGGCTGCGGCCAAACCACCCAGGGAATGTCCCATGATTCCATAAAACGGTCCATACAATGCCTCTATTTGCAGGATCGCTTTTTGATAAATGGCGGCATTGATCTTTTTCCCATCACTTAATCCATGAGCAGGCGCATCAAAGGCAAATACTTCAAAGCCTTCTTTTTTCAGGGGATTGATATATTTTTCAAATTTGTAGCTATAGCTTCTGAATCCATGTACGATTAGTATTTTTTCGCCATTGGGATATTCGGGCAGCCAGTGAAACCCGCGAATGGTGGATCCATCCAGTTCAAAGGAAATCCGGCTTGCTTTGTGAAAAACAGGGGGTTCTTTTCTTTTTTTGTAGGTACCATACGGGGTGCAGAAAATCTGGTAAGCCGCTTCGGCCGCTTTTCGGGGCGAAACCAGCCCGATTGTCTTCAATTTGGTTTTATAATAAGCCAGCAGCAACTTTTGCGCCAATTTCATCTTCATGGTTTCAAAGATAGGGAGCTTAGCCTGATAGGTTTTTAAGATGCCAGTTCATCATGATAAATTATTTTCAAAAATGCGTGACTTGAATAATAGCTATATAGATATGTATACCGATTTCAGGAATTTCTTAGCTTTTCCGCCTTGCTTCACCAAACTTTTCCCGATACAGGATGGTTAAATACCTATTCTAAGATACTTTTGCCCCTCAAATAAAGCTGATATGTACACAATCCGGATAAATTTTGAAGAAAAAGGGCTGGAGCCGGTCACGCTCAATAATATTGCGGCCGACCAGAGTCTGCTGGAGGTTTGCCTGGATAACCAAATTGAATTGCACCATAACTGCGGAGCGGTTTGTGCCTGTAGTACCTGTCATATATATATTAACAAAGGAGCCGATTTTCTGGAAGAGCTGAATGACAGGGAGGAAGATTTTATAGACCGTGCCGTAAACCCAAGAATCAATTCACGTTTGGGCTGTCAATGTGTGTTGCAGGAAGGTAGCGGAGTCATAGAAATTACTTTACCCGACCAAACCCAGTTTTTGGGAGAATAAAACCAATTACTATTTAGACCAACTGTTAACCCACAACTATGAGCCATTTTGAACCCCCGATACACTGGAGCGATCATGAAGATATTGCAATGAAACTCTATGAGCGATTTGGAGATGAATTCAACGAAGGAAAAATCTACCGTATCCGATTTACCGACCTGCTCGAATGGATCCTCCAAATCCCTAATTTCGATGGAACAAAAGAACAAAGTACAGAAGGGCATTTGGAAATGATACAGAGTGCGTGGGTGTATGAGTGGAGGGATAATCAGAAGTAATTTGAAAATTAATTAATTTGAAAATTTGAAAATGCAAAGCATGAAAAACCGCAAAGTATTCATAAGCAGTATTACAATTTTCAAATTTTCAAATTTTCAAATTTTCAAATTTCCATTTCATCCCTAATTCAATAGTTTATATTGTTATCTCAATTCAAACATATCAGCACCCTGGTTTTCGACGTCGACGGCGTTCTAACCGACAGTACCCTGCTGGTATTGCCGGATGGAGTAATGGCGAGGAGGATGAATATAAAGGATGGATATGCTTTGCAATTGGCAGTTAAAAAAGGGTATCGGGTATTGATTATTACAGGAGGGAATGCGCCTGAGGTGAAAGAGCGATTGGTGAAATTGGGGATTTCGGAGATCTGGATGAAAGTGGAAGACAAAGC
>CAIYKV010000134.1 GCA_903926855.1 uncultured Bacteroidota bacterium
GCAGCCAGATCAAATGGACTGGCACTTGGATTTAATAACTGGTTATAATACACTACTCCAGTTGGTCTAACCCGATAAGCAGAACGCATAGCTTCTAACGAACCCGTAGGGTTATTTTCATAATTTACAAACGCCGTAAAACCTACTCTCAGGAATCTGTTCACTTTACTATCAATTCCAGCATTTAAAGTATATTTTTTCCATGTAGTATACTTGGTAGTACCATCATCCTGAATATAACCGCCAGAGAAATGATAGGTTGTTCCGGCATTTCCGCCACTAACCGCAACAGTTGATCCTGTATGCGCTCCATTCTGAGTGATGGCTTTTACCCAATCAGTAGAGTGCCCTGTATTCAACCAGTTTAGTTCATTAGGAGTAAAAGTGTTGGGTGTGCCGCCATTCAAAGCAAAATCTGTGACTGTTTCATTATAAAACTGTTGGGCATTCTGCAATTTGAGTACATGACCTGGTACATTCTCTCCTAAATAGCTATCAATGGTTACCCTTGGCGCACCACTGGTACCTTTTTTAGTTGTTACGATTACTACTCCATTCGCACCTCTTGATCCATAAATAGCTGTAGAGGATACATCCTTTAATATATCAATAGATTGAACATCCTGAGGATTTAAGTCTCTTAATCTTCCCCCAATCACTCCATCTATTACATACAGAGGTTCTGTTACGCCCGTTCCACCATTTGTAGAAGTAATCGTACTTTCCCCTCTGATATCCATACTCCATGCTTTACCGGGGTTATTACTCGCTTTTTGAATAACAACGCCTGGTACTTGGCCCTGCAAAGAATTTTCTACATCTGCATTGTTTTGCCTGACAAGTTCGGCAGCTGAGATAGAACTGACAGCACCCGTAAGATCTTTTTTCCTTACTGAACCATATCCTACTACTACCACATCATCCAATGCTTTTGCATCGGAAACCAGTTTAACCAGGATTCCGCTTTGATTGGTAACAACGATTTCCTGCGTAACATACCCAATGGTAGTTATAACCAGGGTGGTAGATCCTTTTGACGGAACTGAAATAGAAAAATTTCCTTTGGCATCAGTAACGGCTCCTTTAGAAGCCCCTTTTACCGTAACACTTGCACCTACAAGCATTTCTCCGGTTTCATTGTTAAGTACCCGTCCTGTAACCTGGCGATTTTGTGCCCAGGCAATACCTGTAATCCAGCACAGCAGCGAAGTAATAAGAAGAACTTTTCTCATAAATGGCAATTTTGGTTTAGCAATCGTTTAGTGGAATGCGATTTCCTGGGGGGATTTCTAAATTCCGCACTAAACTTAGGTAAATCCTTTTAGTAAAACGTTTAAACTGTTAACAAAAACTTACGAAAACGATTTCGCCATTTAACAGCATACAATTTTCGAGGCCAACTTTATCAGGTTTTCCTGAGTTAGATATATGCTGATTAATTATATCCGCTTAGTTAATGATTGCTATGCTATTATTCAAGGATTTTGATCTGCCTAAACAGTTTTCCGTTTGCTCATATTGGAAAATGGCTGACTGAACACTCAAAAAAGGAATAGTTCATTTATTCAACTATGTAGGTGGCTATTGTATCAAAGATTATCCGCTTTTCGGTTATTACCATTAATCAGAGAGGCCATCTAACTTTTAATGGCTCCCTGATTGTCGAATTAAATTTAGCGTATTGAATCCCTCCTATTCATAATTCGTCTTAATTTTTGCGAATAGGATTTTTTATATCGGTAGAAAAGGAATATGGAAAGGAATTATCTTTTGTTCCACGGGTTTTCTCGGGGATAGATGACATAAAGAAATTCAATACTTCTCCTTTTTGTATATCGGAATGACTTATCCAATTTTTAGTATACAGCTGCCCGTTTACCAGTAAGTTTTGAACATACAATTTTCTTTCGCTGTTTTCTGGTGCCTTGATTACCAATTGTTTCCCGTTTTCCAGATAAATCGTTGCCTTTTGAAATAAAGGAGCACCCAATACATATTGTCCACTGGCAGGACAAACCGGATAAAATCCTAAAGCAGAGAATAGATACCAGGCGGAAGTCTGGCCGTTATCTTCATCCCCGCAATATCCATCAGGTGTTGGCCGATACATTTTATTCATGGTTTCTCTTGCCCAATATTGTGTTTTCCATGGCTCGCCTGCATAATTGTATAAATAAATCATGTGCTGAATGGGCTGGTTTCCATGCGCATATTGTCCCATTCCGGCTACCTGCATTTCACGCATCTCATGAATGACACGACCATAGCCAGATTCATCAAATACCAGGGGCATCACAAATATAGAATCCAGCATTTGGGTAAATATTTTTTTCCCACCCATCAAATCAATGGTTCCCTGAATATCATGCAATGCAGCCCAGCTATAATGCCAGCTATTCCCTTCTGTAAATGCCCCGCCCCATTTAAACGGATTAAAGGGAGTTTGAAAACTTCCATCCTTATTTTTTCCACGCATTAATTTTGTTTCCGGATCAAACAGATTACGGTAGTTAAGGCAACGTTTCGCATACACATCCATTTCTGATTTTGGCCGTTTCAATGCTTTAGCCAATTGATAGATTGCAAAATCATCATAAGCATATTCCAATGTACAGGCGGCAGCTTCTTTTACATTAGCATCAATCGGTACATAGCCGATCTCGTTATAATATTTGACTCCTGCCCTACCTACCGCACGCAGTGGCCCTTCATTATTGGCTCCCTTTATCACAGCTTCGTACAGTGTATTAATATCATAGCCACGTAACCCTTTGATATACGCTTCAGACACAACTGAAGCAGAATTATTTCCAATCATGGTATTGGCATATCCCGGACTAGACCATTCGGGCAACCAGCCGCCTTCTTTATAATCGTTGATCAATCCTTCCTGCATCTCTTTATTTACAGAAGGATACACAAGGTTAAGGAATGGATAGAGTGCCCGGAATGTATCCCAGAATCCTGTTCCTCCAAACATGTAACCGGGTAATATTTTACCATTATATTGACTAAAATGCATGATTTTATTATTGGCATCAACCTCATATAATTTATTAGGGAAGAAAATAGCTCTGTAAAAACAAGAATAAAATGTTCTTATCTGATCAACAGTTCCTCCTTCAATATGAATACGTCCCAGTGTTTTGTTCCAGGTATCTTTGGCTTTTTGCTTGGTAATATCAAAAGGATCATTGGCCAATTCCCTTTTCAGATTCAGATCAGCCTGTTCAATGCTAATAAAGGAAGAAGCTACTTTCAGGTGAACCTTCTCTCCTCGTATCGTACTAAACCCGATGATTGCTCCGCTTTGGTTGGCAGCAATTTCAAGGGAATCTTTCAGGAGGGTGCTATCATGCCAGGTATAGTTCAGGGAGAAATCTTTATCAATATAAATTACAAAATAGTTTTTAAACCCTTTAATCGCGCTTCGGGTTGATTTTGTTGAATACCCCACTATCTTATGTTCTCCGGGAATTACTTTGATATACGAGCCATTACTAAATGCATCTATTACAATAAAAGAGCTATCTGCTTTGGGATAGGTAAATCGAAATTGGGCTGCTCTTTCTGTTGGGGTTATCTCAGTGGTTACATCCGCATCTGCCAGATAAACACTATAATAATACGGCTTGGCAATTTCTGCTTTGTGTGAAAACCAACTGGCCCTGGCATTTTCGGTAAACCTCAATTTACCTGTTACCGGCATAATAGAGAATTGGCCATAATCATTCATCCAAGGGCTAGGCTGATGTGTTTGTTTGAATCCACGTATTTTATAGTCAGTTCCTTTGGGGTCACTGGGAGAAGCTTCCGGGTTATAGGTATATTGCCAGCCGTTACCCATCGTACCTGTTTGAGGTGTCCAGAAATTCATTCCCCAAGGCAGTGCTATTGCAGGATAGGTATTCCCATTAGAAAAATCTCTTCTTGAATCTGTTCCCATTAATGGATTCACCCAATCTACCGGGTCGGTTACTTTGCTAACCATTTGAGAAAAAGAACTATCCATGCAAGTCATTATCAGAAGAAACAAACCGATTCGTTTCATATATACTTTTTAAAAAGTCAGGGTACATTGAATTATTGAAAGTACACAGCTTTGAGATAAAAAAAGTTACTAAACAAAAAAATATATTTTAGTCCACGCCTAATCGATCAACACTCAAAAGAAACTTCTACAAACAATTAAATTATATATTCTATTTTAAGTCAGATAAGATAGGTTTCTCCAGAAAAGATAATTGCGAATGCATATTATCATTCAACTGTTCAAATATCAATAATTCATTTTTGCCTTTTGTAAGAAAACTGCCAGGCAAATAAAGCGTTTGCTGCGGGCCAACGCTCCAGTAGCGTCCAAGGTTATGCCCATTTACAAAAACAATCCCCTTGCCCCAGGTGCGCATATCCAGGAACACATCACCCAAATTATTGAGCGTAAAAGATCCTTTGTAAAATGCTGGTCGATTTACTGTAGCTACCGGCTCTCCTTCTTTCCAATCAGGCATCTTTGCTAAAGGAAGCTGGTAAATTTTCCAGGAACCTGCAATAGGCTGCCCATTTATCAAAACAGGAGAAATGATTCCCTTTTTGTTATAGATGATCGCGGAACCATAATTGATCCTTCCCATGTTTTCAACCAATATATCCATTGTTCCATTAAATGGAACCTCAATATCCATGGTGTAGGTATTATTTACCCGATTCAACACACCCTTTTTTACGCCATTCACATATACTACTGCATAATCACGCAATCCACTGATAGATAGTTTTCCTTCTGCTGGTTGCGTAAAATGCCTGCTATACAATATATAGCCATTCCCTTGTTTGCAATCTTCCATAGAAAGTATGGTGTCTGATACGATTGCTTTTGCTTTTTTTATCAGTGATAATACATCTACTGATTTATTGAGATAAATGGGTGCTTTATTTTTTATAACGGGGATATCAGCAGGTATGTCCGGTATCGGATATTGAACATATTTTTTCATCAATTCCCTGATAGCCGTATACTTGGAGGTAGCCCATCCTGCTTCACTGATGGGTGCATCATAATCATAACTCGTCATATCCGGCTGTATACCGTGCTGCTTATCATAATTGGCACCGGAGCTGAAACCAAAATTAGTTCCACCATGTGCCATATAAATATTAAAGCTGACCCCATTCTTCAGATATTTTTCAAGATCTTTTACCACAGCGCTATCCGGCACTTTGGGAAAAGGTTCAGCCCAATGATCGAGCCATCCTGGATAATATTCTGCCACCATATATGGACCCTCATTATTATGATATTTATTAACTGTTTTTTTCAGGTTCTCAATATCATCTTCCCCATTGGCTGTTGGTAATATTCCGCTAATCGATCCACCTTCAAATAACCAGGATCCGTCTGAAGTGAATAGTGGAACATTGATGCCTGCATCAACCAGGGTTTGCCTGATAGCCAGGTTATATTTTTTGTGCTGTTCAATGGGTATGTCTTTTCGCTGGGCAACATAAGAACCAAATTCATTCTCTGACTGCACCATAATCACAGGACCACCATTTGTAATTAATAAAGGCTTTACCTGATCCGCCAATTTGTTGATATACACTTTACAAGAATCCAAAAACGCTTTATTATATGTACGAACCACCAAAGTCGTATCATTCTGCAACCACCAGGGATAACCGCCAAACTCCCATTCTGCGCAGGCATATGGACCGGGACGAAGTATAACCAGTAAGCCCTCTTGCTTTGCAAGCTGTAAAAAAGCGGAAAGATTTCTGTTGCCCGTAGTAAAATCCCATACACCCGGAGCAATATTATGGTGATTCCAAAAAACATAAGTCGCAACTGTATTCATACCCATCGCTTTCAACATACGCAAACGATGCTGCCAGTATTCGCGCGGTATACGGGCATAATGCATTTCTCCAGAATGAATTTGTATCGGTTTCCCATCGTAAATAAATTGTCCATTCGCTATGCTAAAAGAATGTCTGGACTGGGTGTTGCCAACATGATAAAATATAAGAATGAAAACTGTAAGCAGTATTAAATATTTTCTGGAAGCTAACATTGAGGGTGTGTTACGGGTTAGGAGTTGTGAGTTGCGGGTTAATTAAAAACTATATGGTTTTAATACAGTTCAATATTTGATAGTATGGGGCAGGCTTTTGATTGGGTAATGGTTACACGTATTTTTTGTGCAGCAATGGGATCTATTTTCAGGATTCGCTTATATCCGATTGTTGTTGCTGCAGCAATTTTTTCCCAATGATTATCTTTCCAGGCTTCCACTGTAAATGATTGTACCCGCTGACCCAGTTTGATATATTCCTGTAGCAGGATATAATTAATGGTTTGCGATTTAGCAAGAGTGATTACAACAGAACCTGTTGTAATCGCATCATCGGTAGTCCAATAAGTTTCTTTATTCCCATCTGTAAGATTAGCAGGTGCAAACATTTTCTGATTTCCCCGATAAGTATCGGCGCTTACTTTTGCATTGGCCGCAAGGTTATTGCCAAATTCTTTTTTCAATAGCTCTGCAAATCCCCGTAATGACTTCACATCATTTTCATGAAACAGCCCTCTTCTATCTGGTGGTATATTCAACAATAAAGTAGATCCCCTTCCAACAGAACTCAGATAGATACTCAGTAATTTTTCGGGTGTTTTAACCAGACTATCTTCTTTTGTGTGATAAAACCATCCTGGTCGGATCGATACATCTACTTCTGCAGGGATCCAGTTTTTCCCATCAGCTTGTCCGGTATTTAGTAATTTCTCTATTCCTCCTTTTCCTGCATATAAAGTATCTGTGGTAATGGTATTCCAATTAGTTTCACCGGCAATACCGCGTTCATTTCCAACCCATCTCACCCCGGGGCCGGCATCACTAAAAAAAATCACATTGGGTGACATACTGCGAACCAGATCCAATGTTTTGGGCCAATCATAATAAGTGGCTCCATTGATCTTTCTTTTTTCCCTTGCCCCGCCATAATATCCATCACCTCCATTGGCTCCATCAAACCACATTTCAACGATGGGTCCATATTTTGTAAACAATTCTTTTAGTTGATTTCGATAATAAGTAAGATAAGTGGGTTGGCCATAATCGGCTCGGTTTCTATCCCATGGTGACAAATAAACACCAAACTTCAATCCATACATTTTACAGGCATCACTGGCTTCTTTTACAATATCGCCTTTCCCATTTTTATATGGACTATTCTTAACTGAATGCTCAGTGAACTCACTTGGCCAGAGACAAAAACCATCATGGTGTTTACAGGTAAGGATCATGGTTTTAAACCCTGTTTCCTGCAAAGTCTTTGCCCATTGTTCTGCATTGACAGCAGTAGGGTTAAATACATCATTACTTTCATCACCATAACCCCATTCTCTGTCGGTAAACGTATTGGTAGTAAAATGAACAAACGCATTCATCTCCATTTCATGCCAGGCCATTTGGGAGGCCGTAGGCAAGGGATATACAGGAGCGGGTGCTGACAGATTTTTGGTTTGCCCAAACAACTGAACCAGACAAAAAAATGAGATGCTTACCAAAAGCAAAAATTGCTTAGAATACATATTTTTATTTTAGTCAAGAGATAAACAAAATTGAATCGCCTGATATCAGTTATTAAATTTAATAAGAATTATATCCAATACCAACTGGTTTGGAAAACAGTGCTATCCCTGCATATCACTAGTCTTTGTTTCTTCCCTGCATTTTACTTCAAAACTGAAGCATCCTAATCCGAAGTATTTCCTTAAAAACTAATATCCGCAATCTCTCCTTTTTTCAATTGTACTTCTATATATCCGGATTCGGGATGTACATTCTCAGACTTTCCCATTTTCTTTACATTGATTATTGATGCTTCTATTGGAACTTTTATCTTAAAATTATTTGTTACCCCAGCTTTGAGAGATATCCATTTGACATATCCATTTTTCCATTCTGCCGACACTACCCCTCCTCCTCTAACACACCATCCGGAAAATTTACCGTTTTTCCATTGGTCTGGTAATGCAGGCAAAAGTTCAATAAATCCATTCTGACTTTGTAATAACATTTCGGCAATACCCGCTGTGCCCCCAAAATTGCCATCAATTTGAAAAGGGGTATGACCACAGAAAAGATTATTATACGTTCCACCTCCATTACTCATATTCATACTATTACCAGAAATGGGTCTTAATAATTTACCTAATAATGCAAATGAGCGATTACCCTCATGCAATCTTGACCAGAAATTGATTTTCCATGCTAATGACCAGCCGGTTCCATCATCTCCTCTTGCTTCGAGAGTCGCTTTTGCTGCTCTTGCCAATTCCGGAGTAGTAGCGATATTGATCTCATTTCCGGGATGTAACCCCCATAAAAGTGATACATGTCTATGATGTGGTTCTGCTTCTCCATATTCCTGCAACCATTCCATCAACCTGCCATCTTTCCCAATTTGATCGGGTGGCAATTGGGTAATGATTGTTTCCAGTTGTTGAATGAATGCCTTGTCCCTATTTAATTTCTTTCCCGATTCAATTACTGCTGAAAATAAACTTCGGAGAATCTGGTTATCAATGGTAGGGCTTTCACACACATGTGCCCTTTTGCCATCAGGCATGATGAAAGCATTTTCGGGTGAATTGGAAGGACTGGTTACTAACCAACCCAATGCTGAATCTTTCACTAATGTACCCAGATAAAATTCAGCCGAGCCTTTGATGATGGGATATACTATCCGAAGGTAATCCGTATCGTTTGTAAATTCGTAATGGCTCCATAACATCTGACAAAGCCAGGCAGAACCTGTATTAAAAGAACCCCATGAATAATCCTCCCCTGGTGAAGTATATCCCCATAAATTGGTAATGGTATGTGCAACCCATCCCTTTGAATGATAGTAGGCCTTCGCAGTTTTCTCACCATTCGGAACCAGTCCCTTGACTAATGTAAAAAAAGGCTCATTCAATTTACCCAGATTGGTCACTTCCAAAGGCCAATGATTCATTTGAATATTAATATTCAAATGATAATCTCCATTCCAAGGGGTTTCGATTGTATTGGCCCAAAGACCTTGCAAATTGGGTGGCAATAATCCTTTTCGCGTACTACTGATCAGTAAATAGCGACCAAATTGGTAATATAATGCCGCCATTCCATTATCTGATCTGTCTGAAGCAAATGAAAGCAATCGCAGATTAGTAGGCAAACTATCTTTTGTATCATTTCCCAGATCAAGCGATGCCCGATTAAATAGTTTTTGGAATTGCTTACTATGGTTTGCTTTCTCAACTACATAAGGTTTCTGGAAAGATTGATCTATCAATTTTTTGGAGGTGCCTATATAACCGGGGTTCTTGTAATCGGTACCAGCTGAAATATAAATAATCGCTTCATCTGCCGCTTCTACTTGTAATTCATTGGGATGGGTAATAATTCTTCCTCCTTTTAATTTTATTTTTACCCTGACCAAATATTGCATCCCTTTTCCATCTGTTCCATTATTCAACTGTCCGTTCATCTGTAATTCCTTGTCAATTACTTTTGTTTCAAATTTTTCCGGGCGGTCAAGACTAAGTCTAAAGCCTATTTTTTTTAATTCATTGCAGGATAGTTTGATCATGATAACATCGTCATCAAAACTGGTAAAATATTCACGGCGATAAATAGCATTATTGAATGTAAACTGAGTACTGGCTATTGCATTGTTCAGTGATAATTCGCGGTGATATTCCTTTACCTGATCAGTCATATTTTGCTTGCCATAGTCAAATCGAATAGCCAGGTTCCCCAATATCTGGTAGGAACCATAAGGTACATTGGCACCATTTCCATTTCCTGAGCCAGGCCCTTTAGAAACAAAATATTTGCTCATTACTTGCTGGGCCTCGATATTTTTTCCTTCAAATAACAGCTTTTGTATTTCAGCCAGATGCGTATATGCATCAGGTCTGTCAGCATCCTGGGGTGCGCCAGACCAAAGACTAATATCATTCAAAACAATATGCTCCTGCCTTATGCCGCCATCAGGCATTGCCCCTAACCTACCATTGCCCAAGGGAAGCGTTTCTTCCCAATAGGCAGCAGGTTGCGTATACCAAATCCTTAGTGGTTTAGGCTGAGCGCTGTTTACCCGGGTAATTGCCATCAGCAATAGTGCAAGTATTAAGGTTTTATGTATTGGCATGGTATGATGTGGTTTATGGCATCTCAAGGAGATATTTCCCGAATATTATTTATGCAGGTTTATTCCTTTTTTTCACCATCTTCCTTTTCCTGAATTACCGGGAATGCAGAAATCCTTAATCGGGCTCCACCCATGGGTATCAGTTTTACAAAAGTAGCGGGTTGGTCTGTTTTCACAGGACTTAAGGGTAATACCCCACAAAGTCCATATTGATCTATTCCCCATTCAGGTATTTGCTTTCCCTTAATTGTGAGTTCGATGGGTGCTGTTGCATTGGTAAACGGATCATTATTTTTAGGCCATTCTTTATGGTTAATGGTGATGGATCTTTCCGGGTGTTCTTCATCGATTAATAACCCATAATTCCAGTTAGATCCAGGAAATATTTCATAGGATGGCCATTTTTGCGGGTCTGCTCCGGGCTGCCAGCGAGAGTCTCCAATGGCCGTTATTTTACTATCCTGCTTTTTATAGATCTCGTCAATTTTCAAGGAATACGTGAGTGGCCCATAATTGATGCTTACACTATTTTTATTTTCCTTCCATTTTCTAACAACCAATCGCATTGGCAGGTATAAAGAAATTTTATCTCCTTTTTTCCATTCTGTTTCCAAGCGGATATATTCATTTCCAGATGCTTTCACATTTATCATTTTCCCATTCAGTTTTACCAATGCCCCATTACACCATTCCGGCACACGCAGATACAATGGGAAGTTAACAGGCTTGACAGTATTGATGTCAAAGTTGATATTTCCTTCAAATGGATAATGGGTGGTTTCTGTAATCGTAACACCCACTCCATTGCCAACTAACGCTTTCACCCTTCCTTCTGTATATAATTGGGCGGCAATTCCATTATCGGGTGTGGCCATCCAGGAATTTTCAGCATAGTAAACCCATCCCGCAGCATGATTATGCTGGCAGCAACGGCTACTAAATGGATTCATTACCAGAAAGGGGCCATTATTATCAATACCCGGGCTATGGTTTTTGCTATCGCTGATTACCATATTTGGCGCTGTGAGATAACGTAGAGATGTATAATCGGGCATAAAAGCTGCCGGGAAGGTATTAAAAGCAATATCCTCACAATTGGCAGCCCAGAACGGGTCTCCTGTATTGGCCAACAACATTTCATCTGAAGTCATTTGTTCTACCATACCGCAGGTTTCTATGGCCTGCCTCGGATCGTCATATCCCTTCCTTGAATTCTCATCTCCCCCAAACATTCCACCAGGTACTTGCCCATATATTTTCCGTATCAGTTTAAAATCCTGATAGCTCGCAGTCAGGTCGGCTATATTATGACTTTGCAGATAAAATGTAGCCGGTTCTTTAAAACTCTGGGCAATATTTACATTATGCCAGTTAGGTAAATTATCAGGCTGCCTCCAATTAGCTGTATTTCGGTCAATTTTCCCGGCTAATTCTAAAAGCCATGATTCGCCAGTGATATTATACAACCAATATACACTTGTCAAATTATCACCGCCACGGCTATTCTCCCAGTAATCTTTTAAAAAATTGCTATCGGGTACGGCCAGTTCATACCTAAAATATCGGGTAATAAAAGGGATAACACGCGGGTCTTTGGTAAATTCATAATATGATTGCAGACACCAAAGCATCGGCATATTTGTCCATAAATCTCTTCTCCCTTTCTTTTTTACATCAGGGCCAAAATCTCCATTATTGCGTTGGTTATTTAATACTGCATCAATCCAGAATTTGGATTCAGCCATCATCTTTTGGTCTTTAAGCATATATGCGATATCCAGATATCCTTTTAGCCAATAAGGCAATTCTTCCCATCCATAATCGCCTTTACCCTCTTTATTTAGCCATGCATTATTCTTCTTGGTAAGCCAGATACTGATTTCGCCCAGATTGCCCGTAAGTCCATCGCGTTGTAACCCTAACATTTTATAGAGCCAGCCACCTGCTTCTATACTACCTGATGGTAATTTTATAAAATGTGTTTGCAGAAGCGGGGCACGACTATTTATGTAATTTGCATTCTGGCTGCTATTATCAGTCGTTTTTATTACAGAAGCGCTGATATTTTTCTGGGCAACTGCAAAAATTTGAAAACCTGTTATAAGTAAACATAAAATTGAGCAGAAACTGTAGGTAGCATTTCTGGATGGCATAGCAAATGATTGTTTTACTAAGATAGGGGTTTGGGTAAGACAATTTATAATTAACAATTAGTATTTAATAATTGGTTTCATTGGTAATTACCTATAATAAATAGTGTTTTTAATATACACACAGGCAATGATTGAGGCCAGACGTCACTATAAAGAGTATTCGTCTTATTCGAATGTATAGCTTCTTTCGTAAGACACGGACTGGGTAAGCCTGGAAGCAACTTTTCTGTTATATTCCTTTGCCGGAATCCATTGTGGGGATTTCTTTAGTGCTTCAACAGCTATTTTATCAAATTGGGGATGAAGTGGCAGGCTGACTTCTATATCAGTTAATTTCCCGTCTTCTGTTACGGTTGCCGTTACAAATAATACTGCACGATACCCATTAACAATTTCAAGATTAGAGGGAAAGAATAAATTATCAGACATAAATTTTGACCAGGCCTTCTTGCCGCCAGGAAATTGTACTGTCCTAAATATTTGGGTAGTATCTTCCTCTATACTCCCCTCTTCATTAAAATACTGACTGTTAGTAATATTATCAGCATCATATAAAACAACCGCACTAACCTTTCCATTCTTATGAAAATACTGCCATCTTCCATTTTTTAAATTAAAATTTTTATATCTGCCGGCAGAAGATGGATTGCCATTATCGAACCAACTGGTATAAACGCCTTTTCCGGTTTCATCCAATGTAAGTGTATACTCCTGATTACCATTTTTATACCATCCCTGGGATGTACCCATAAGATGACCATCGATATAAGTAGCAGAATCTTTTAATGATCCATCCGAATAGAATTCTAAATGCAATCCAACTTTTTTATTGTGGATATATTTTTCCAACATCTTCAGTTTTCCATTCGGAAAATACCATCTGAATACCCCATTTCTTATTTTACATTCTTTGTCCTCATACAATCCAATCATTTGCCATTGTTTGGTACTTACATACATATCCTTTCGATACCATCCCGAGTCTGTATTATCCATATGCGAAAAATAGCGAGCAAGCTGCACATGGGTGCCTTCCCAGTTTTCATCATACCAGGATTCTATTGTCTTTTGCGCATTAATAAAACCGGAAATAAATAGAGCTACTATTAGTAAAGCGAACCTGACTCTCATAAAAAATAGAATTATTATACCCTAACGTGTTGTACTATTACAATTCAGTCATATTAATATTCGTAACCTCGTGTCGCTCACTGTCCCGAGTACTCAGGACTGCTATTGCTACTAACCCCGCCGTTGGCGGGAGTGCTTCGCATCTTTTTTTGCCGTGGCCATTCGCCCGGCATCGAACCAATAGAGGCCCGTCCACAGGGACTGATTAGTAATTATTCAGCTGGCACCCTCTTTAGATAGTTTTTTTATTAAATAGCAGGTTCTAAATAATTCTAATAGCACAACACGGTATACCCTATTTTAAAATTAAAAAAATCTTCACTTTTTTCAAAGAAAATAAAATTCAATTTGTTTTCAAGATCTAAGTCAAGTTCCAATAGGGGGTGTTTTACCAATCAGGCACCAGAAGAAGTTCAAATAAACAGTTGACTCAAAAAAAATCGCCAATCGATTAAACAAACTATTGGCTTTCATTTCGCATTAACTAGATTTATAGTACATCCAGTTCTGGTCAGGCATTTTAAAAATAGATATTACAATGAAAATTACCCTTTCTTTTCTAAGTATTTTATTTGCTTCATGGGGAGCCATATCAATATTAAATAACTGGAACATCCAGCCTAGTTCAGCTATTCAATTTACAATAAAAGGGCCTTTAGGAACTACAGTTAAAGGAAACCTGGCAATTTTCTCATCAAAAATCTCTTTTGATACTTCGAATCTTTCTGGTTCTTCTTTTGCGATTGCGCTTTCTGTGATATCTATCAATACTGATAATAAAAAAAGAGATGAGCATTTAAAAAAACAAGATTTTTTTGGTGTAGAACAGTTTCCGTTGATTCATTTTCAAACTACTTCTATTCAAAAGACTGCTGATGGAAAATATATTGCGAAAGGTAATCTTACTATTAAATCCTTCACCAAACCTGTTTCCATTGGCTTTCGTTTTCAAGAGCATGGAGTTGATGCTAACTTTCAGGGCGATTTCATCATAAACCGCCTCGATTATGGTATTGGAGGTAAAAGTATTTTGATTGGAAATGAAGTATTTATTACAATTTCAGTAGCTGCCAGAAAAGGATAATTTATTTTGTTTTGACTATAGCAACCCTATTCGATTTTGTATCGTATCTGGTATTAAATCCATACATGCTCCGTTTTTTATTCCAATATCCAGGATTTGGTTCAGGAAATAATAAACACTGCATTACTTACCACGTAAAAGGAGTAGATTCTTATAGAAATCTACTCCTTTTATACTAGGTCTGAATAATGATTATTTAATAGAAACAGGCAGTTCCAGGTTTTCCCATTTCAATGAAAACCCTTTGCGAGTGATTACATAAAGCAAACGTTCATTCATTGAATCTGATTTTACCGGCTTCACTTTGATGCGTAAAACATCTTTAGCCGGATCTTCTGTAGTTTCTCCGGCGCGGGTAATACCCCATTGACCCGTTTGGGAATTAATGATGATAGTCCACTCCTTTTCGCCTACCAGCGCATATAAACTATATTTACCAGCGGCTAGTTTTTGTCCCTCAATAGTAATGTCTTTATCTGTTTCAAATGTAGTTGCTGAATTGGCACCAGCTCTCCAAACTTTATCAAAAGGAACCAATTCTCCCCATATTTTTCTACCTTTTACAGAAGGGCTACTGTAACGAATAGTAATGGTTGCTTTGTTTATTTTACCGATGGCAGAATCAGCCGGACTAGCTTTACCGCCCTGTGCCCAGATAGCGGTGGTTAAAAGCAAAGTGGTTGACAACAAAATCAGTTTTTTGGTGATCATTGTTTGCATATGGATTTATTTAGACTGTTAATGTAATACAGTTTTCAGGAAACTCATAATGGAATATTACTAGGTACGAAATACTGTGATGAGTGGTGAAATAGCTAATAAAAACCGTGCCTTGGTGCCTTGGTGTGGAATTAAATCTCACACCAAGGC
>CAIYKV010000135.1 GCA_903926855.1 uncultured Bacteroidota bacterium
CAAAAGTTGGATACTCTCTGGAAGTGGAGCTTTTGTAAAGAGACAGAAAACGAAAAATTTCGATTGCCTGCACAAAAAAGAAGTTTAAACATAGAAATAGGTCATATTGTAAATTTAATATTTATTTAAACTTATATCTAGTTTGATTAAATATCCCTTAAATGGCAATTTATTTAAGGTTATAATGCAACTTTTAATTTATTTGGGCGGTCGTTGCATATTACGACGGGTCAAATTTTGGGATAAACGGTCTAACATTAAAACTAACAACATGAGAAAAAAAATGCTTTTGAGCATTTGTGCATTCGTTATGACCATCTTGGTCGGGTTTGCGCAAACTGCAACTATAACCGGTAAGGTTGTAGATGACAAAGGGGCTCCAATTCCGGGAGCTACGGTTCTTGTAAAAGGCACCAAGACTGGTACCAGTGCCGGTGCAGATGGCTCTTTTTCTATTAAAGTGAAAACAGGTACTCCTCTGTTGATTACTGCATTGGGATTTGAAGAAAAGCAAGTGGCTACTTCTTCTTCCAATTTGTTGGTTAAATTAACTACAGACGTTAGAGCATTGAGTGAAGTAGTTGTTACTGGTGTGGGTGTTGCTACCAGTAAACGTAAATTGGGTATAGCTGTTGATGCGGTAAGTGCCGCTGATTTACCTGCTGCTCCCACTGCTTCTATTGATCAGGCTTTGATCGGTAAAATTTCAGGTGCGCAAATTTCCTCTATCAGTGGTAACCCCGGCGATCCTGTGAACATCCTCTTAAGAGGTATCAATACCGTTCAGGGTGGTACTAAGCCTCTGATCCTGGTGGATGGAGTAGAAGTACGTGCAACTGATATCAATTCATTAGATCTGAGCAATATTGAAAGAGTTGAGGTAGTTAAAGGTGCCGCTTCTGCAACATTGTATGGTGCCCAGGGTGCCAACGGTGTTATCCAGATCATCACCAAAAAAGGTAGAGTAGGTGCTACTGCTATCAATTATTCTTCCAGCTATGCTAGTAACGAATATATCAATAGCGGTAATGTTCACAAAGCAACAATGCATCCTTATATTACAGATGCCAGTGGTAATTTAGCTACCGCTGCTGGGGTTCCGCTTACTTATGATCAGTATGGTAACCTGCCAGGTATTTCTTATGTATATGGTGGTGCAGCCAGAGCGGGTTTATACACTCCAACCGGTTTGAACAATGCAAACCATCCCTATGTAGGTAATATTAAATATTACGATCAATTCAAAGAAGTATTCCAAAAAGGAAGTACTTTAAACAATATTCTCAATATTTCAGGCGCTACTGATAAAAGCGATTACAGTATTTCAGTTTCTAACAACCATACTGTTAGCCCTGTAATGCAAAATGGTTATGTAGACAGAACCAATCTTACTGCTAACTTGGGTACAGAATTGTTCAAAGGTTTTAAGATCAGATCAGTTACCCAATTAGTGTATACTAAAAATACGTTGGTTCCAGGTTTGGGTGCTGCAGGTGGTCAGGGTTATGGATATGGTAATTCAACGGGAAGTGTAGGTCAGATTTTCGGCTTCCTGAACACGTCTCCTTTCTTTAACCTTCAAGCAAAACTGGCTGATGGAACTTATGCCAACCACGTTTTAGGAGGCAGCTATTTGAGTGTTAACTCAAGCAATCCTTTCTATTACCAGGAATATGCTGCTGGATTGGATAATAAAATTGATGTTATACAAAGTTTTGACGCAAATTACCGTGTAAATAAATTTGTAGAACTGGATGCCAAATATGGTATGAACTTCCGCACAGAAAATGCAAGATGGACATATCAAAACCAGTCAACAAATATCAATTCAAACTATTATAGCTCTTATGCGGGAGCTTATAATGGAACAGATAATACTGGGGAAATTGATAATTTCCAATATAATACTACCTTCCAGAATTTCCTAGCAAATGCTACCATCAGAACTGATTTCCAGAAAGATTTTCATAGCAAACTGCCTATTACCACTACTACCAAAATAGGGTTTGATTATAGAAAAAATATTTACAGAGAGTATGATACATACGGACAGTCTTTACCATTGGTACCACCTATCAATATCGGATCTACTTCTGCTCAGTATGTAATTGAAGATTATTATGAACCAAAAATAACCTATGGTTATCTGGTAGATCAAACCATTAACTATGGTGATTATGGCGGAATTGCCGGTGGTTTCAGAAGTGACTGGTCATCAGCATTCGGTGGTGGTTCTTCACCCTTTACATTCCCACACGTAAACGGATTTTTTAATCCTTCTTCCTTTGATTTCTGGAAGAGCGGTTTATCTTCTGTATTGAATTATTTTAAAGTAAGAGCTGCTTACGGTGAGGCGGGTATACAGCCTGGTCCTTTCCAACGTTATCCAGTATTAAATCAAGGAGATATTGGAACCACTTTGACTTATAGCTTACCTTCTACTTTGAATAATCCAAACCTTCAGGTAGAAGTTACCAAAGAGTTTGAAACTGGTTTTGACTTCTCTATTACAGGTGGTCATTCAAATTGGTTCAGTACCATCAATGGATCTGCTACTTATTGGAATCGTTCCAGTGCAAACGTGATCTATAATATCTCTGCTCCGCCTTCAACAGGTGTAACAGGATTAACAACCAATGCGATCACGATGGCATCACATGGTATCGAGTTTTCAGTAAATACTCCCATTTACAGGTCTAAAGACTGGAACTGGAACCTGACTACGAATTTTGGAAAGCAGACTTCAATGATCAAAACCATTTCTGGTGGTAATGATATTATCCTAACTTCTGCAGCCGGTAGTTCTGCCCTGGTATTGAAACAAGGTCAAACCATTGGACAGTTATTTGGTCACCATACTATTACCAATGTTAACCAAACTGATCCAAACGGTAATTTATATATTCCTAAAGCTAATGATGGACAGTATGTAACAGTAGACGGACGTTTGGTGGATACTACTACTAAACAAATTCAGTTTACTCCTGATAAATATGGTATTGGAGATCCCAATCCTAAGTTTAACATGTCATTTATCAACTCTGTCAGCTATAAATTCATCACATTGTCATTCCAGATTGACTGGGTTTACGGAAGTCACCTGTATAACCAAACCAAAGAGTGGATGTCAAGAGATGGAATCAGTGGTGATTTTGAGAAAGTGGTTAATGTGAATGGTCACGTAGGGGCATGGTCTAACTATTGGGCTAGTCCTTACTACAATATCCTCGGTAGTACACACGGTGGAGATAATGATGGAACCAGGGATTACTATTATGAAAACGCTTCATTTGCCCGTTTGAGAAATATCTCATTGGCATTTGATCTTACAAAAGCTGTTAATCTGAAATACTTTAAGAGAATACAATTGGTTCTTTCCGGACGTAACCTGGTTACCATTACCAAGTATACCGGATTTGATCCTGAAGTTAGTTCAGGTGCGGTTAACTCTGCTTTCGATAGAGGTGTTGATAACAGTACAATTCCTAACATTAAATCATACCAGATTGGACTGAATGTAGGATTCTAATATTAACCCATCAAAAACAAAAGAAATGAGAAAATATAAATTGATATACATAGTTGTTGGTGCAATGATTATTGCAGGAACAGCTTGTAAAAAACAACTGAATGTAGGGAACCCGAATTCCCCCACTATTTCAGGAAATGCGAATACCGAAGCAGGACTTTATGCCCTTACACAAGGAGCCACTTTTATCAATGGTTTTGTGAATGGAGATGGCTGGTTGGGAAACAGTTATTTTTCCCTTCCCTGGGGATATAGTGAATTGCTCGCAGATAATGTGGGAGCAGATGCTGCCAACCAGGAAATCAGTGTGGTATCGGTTCCTGATTTAGTTACCTATGGAGCAGGTTTAACACTAGCCAATAACTCACCCCATATCGGCTTTATCAGGTCGTATAATACCCGGGCTAATACAGGTGCTGGTAACAATGTTCTTTATTATCAGTGGACTAATATGTATGCTTTGAACGCAGCTTGCAATACCATTCTGAATACTGTAGGTACCATAAGCTTCAGCGGTGATGCAGCTTCAAGGGCTAATACAGTAAAAGCCTGGTGCTACTGGTGGAAAGGCTATGCGTATGCATCAATTGGAAGTCAATATTATTCAGGATTGATCATTGATAATTATAATGGAACTAGCAATGTATACAAAGTCAAAGATTCTATCATTGCTCGTTCTAACTATTATTATAATTTAGCTGCTACCACAATTGGTGCGATTACAAGTACTTCAGATTATACAACAGTGCTTAGTCAATTAATACCTAGTGCATTCCAGGTGGGTTATGGTCAGGTTCCTACTACAGCAATGTGGTTGAGAAATATCAATACAATGTTAGCCAGGAATATTATGGCAAATAAGCTAAACCCTTTTGTAAATGGAAAGGTGAATGCAACTATTGGCAAATCAAGTACTTCTGTAATGACTGCTGCTGATTGGAACAATGTGCTTACGCTTACTCAAAAAGGGGTTCAACAGGGAGACAATGTATTTACTGGTAGAGCAAGTTCAGCAAATGCGATATTTTCTGCATTAGGTGGTACAGTTGCTGCTATGACTGCAAAAACTAACACCAACGCCACTTTTAAAATTACAGAACGCTTTATTCAAAATTATGGTGCTGGCGATTTGAGATTGACAACCAATTTCAATACTGCTACTCGTTACAATAACCCTGGATTTACTACACGCTATTCTTTGATTGACTGTTCAACAGGACCTGGTACACCCACTTCCGCTTCAACAGTTCAATTAGCAAATCTTAACCCGGGAGCTTATCAGGCGTATATTGGTACCAGCTTTGAAGAAAATCAGTTAATGCAGGCAGAAGCCCAAATCATGCTGGGAAATACAAATGCGGGTTTGGCTTTGGTTGATGCAGTAAGAACTTATCAGGGTGCAGGTGTTCCTGCAGTTGCAGGTACAGGTCTTACTCAGGCACAGGCAATGGCACAACTCACCAGTGAAAGCAGAGTAGCTCTGGTATTCAGAGGGCTTTCTTACTACAATGCAAGAAGATGGGGATGGATTTATTCTGTTGCTAATGGTGGAGGTTACTATAATGGTACTTTCCTGACAGTAGCCGGAGTAGTCTATAACAATGCAACCTTTAGTTATAACTTCCTTGACTACTGGGATGTTCCAGCTGATGAGTCAGTGTTGAACCCTCCCGGAGCAGGAAGTGCTGCAACAGTGAATCCTAATTTCTAAGGAGATACTACTACTATACCAAAAACAAAAAGGGCTGTCTGAAAAGACGGCCCTTTTTTATAGGGTTAGAAAATTATGTAAGCAGTTAGTCCTCTATTATTTCTGAAAAGAGATTTACTTAGGTTTTACTTTAATCAGAACTTGATTTCTTCTTCGTGTTCATTATAAAACTTGAAATCGATTAAATGGCAATTGGTATTGGCTTTTGCTTTCAAGTTGGTTTTGTATTTCCGTTTCCATTTTTTGAGAATGGAGGAAAAGAAACCTTTGGTCAGATACGCAAATACAATCGGATGCACTATCAGGGTCAGATTTTTATGACCATGTGTAATCAAATAGGATAAACGCTTTTCTATTTCATCTTCCAGTAATAAAGTAGAAGATACTTTACCGGTTCCACTGCAAGCCGGACAATCCTCTGAAGTATTGATATTTACCTCAGGGCGCATTCTTTGCCTCGTTATTTGTGATAAGCCGAATTTTGAGATGGGTAAAACAGAATGCTTGGCACGATCTGTTTTCATATAGCCTTCCATGGCTTCATGCACTTTCCGTTTATTATCCGGCAGCTTCATGTCAATAAAATCTACTACAATAATGCCACCAATATCTCTTAGGCGTAATTGACGTGCAATCTCTTCTGCCGCTTCCAGATTGGTTTCCAGGGCATTTTCTTCCTGGTTATTGCTAACACTTTTATAGCCACTGTTCACATCTATTACATGTAAAGCTTCTGTATGCTCAATAATCAGGTAGGCGCCACTGGGCAGGTTAACTGTTTTTCCAAAAGATGATTTCACCTGTTTGGTAACACCAAACTGATCAAATATGGGTAAGCCATTCTGGTAAAAAGAAACAATATCAATTTTATCCGGAGCAATTCTTTGAATATAGCTTTGGGTTACAGAAAAAAGGGCTTTATCGTTTACTACCACCTTATTAAAATCTGCACTAAGCAAATCTCTAAGGATACTGGTGGTTTTATTTTCTTCGCTCATAATCCTTATGGGAGCCTGGGCGTTCTTTAGATTGGCCTGTATGGTTTTCCAGGTATCTACCAGTGATAACATATCCTGGTGAAGTTCAGCAGTCGTTTTTCCTTCTGCTGCTGTTCTTACAATCACCCCGAAATTTTTAGGGCGTATGGCTTCGACAATCTTATGTAATCTTTTTCTTTCTTCAGAAGAATGTATTTTCTTGGAAACCGCTACAATTTCATTGAAAGGGGTAACTACTACAAATCTTCCGGGAAGAGATAATTCGCAACTTAATCGGGGTCCTTTGGCAGCAATGGGTTCTTTTAGTATCTGGACCAGTACATTCGGTTTGCCGTTGAGTACTTCATTAATCTTACCGGTTTTAACGATCTCAGGTTCTGATCTGAAATTGCCAAAATCAAATCCATTCTCTTCTTTATCATGCATGGCCAACTGCGTGAATTTGAGAATGGAGCGGATATAGGGACTCAGATCTGTATAATGCAGAAATGCATCTTTCTCAAATCCTACGTCCACAAAAGCGGCGTTTAGTCCGGGTATCAATTTCTTTACTTTCCCCAGATAGAGATCCCCTACGGCGAAATTGGCATCAGTTTTTTCACTGTGCAGTTCTACCAGTTTTTTATCCTCCAGAAATGCGATTTCCACACCTGAGGGAGCAGCATTAATAATCAGTTCTTTGTTCACAAAATGGCAACTTTTAAATACAAAATCACTAGCCGGCTTGCAGCACTATATCAACATACACCTATATCTGTATTATCCGCCACCTGATCAGGAAGGAAAAGGTAAAAGTTGCAGCGTAGGAAAGGCAGTGGCGAAACTCAGTAAAGTGTAAAATGCAGTTTCGCCAGAGCGAAACTGCAGGTAATTATATTGTCAAACTAAGAATTATTTATTCTTTTTCTTATGACGATTCTTTCTTAAACGTTTTTTACGTTTGTGCGTCGCAATTTTATGACGTTTTCTCTTCTTACCACAAGGCATACACGGAGTAATTTTAGGTTGTTAAATAATTTTATTTTTTTAATTCAGTGATCCGTTTGTCAATTTCTGCTTTTGCTTCCGGTACGTTCACCATTTTCTTGATGACTTCATACCATTTAATCGCGTTGATTTTATCCCCTTTCAGATCATAGGATTCGGCCATATTCAGGGTCGCTTCCATATTATCCGGGTGTTTCTTTACAATCAATTCGAAACGTTCAATCGCTTTATCATACTGCCCGCTTTTCTTTCCTCCCAATCCCAATATCATCTGGGCATATACATTATCCGGATTTTTTTGTACAATTTCCCGGATAGGTGCGATACCCTGCATCGGATTATCAGAGATATTCCCGAAAATATAGCAGGCACCCAAACCTATTTTACTGGAATCGTTGGCCGGATTAATGACCAGGGCTTTTTCTAAAAGAACTTTTGCGTTCACTGCCAGCCAGTTTTGCATAGCGGGTTGTGACTCTGTCATTAGGTTATCTAAAAACAGATGGGCGGCAAAGGTGAGGCTTTTTTCAGAATTTTCCAACTTCGCGGCTTCCGCATTATAATATGCGTAAGGTTCAAAAATATGAGCCGAATCGGCCCAAAACCCTGCCAGTTTACGATATACCTGTAATTGTTGCTCTTTTACATCACCTCTTACCACAGCAGATTCAAGCTGCATGAGGCGTTGGGATTGAGCCGGACTGATCTTTTCCTTAGCTTTTTGAAGAAGATCTTCAAATTTAATTGTCTGATTAACAGGTTGTTGTGCAGTTTGTGGGTTAGTATTTGCATTTTTTGGCGAAACCGTATTACCAAATACCAGTAGTCCGATAAATAATACGATTGCCCCACCAATTAGTGCCCATTGTTGTTTTTTCACTTCAGGATTGCTTTTGGCAAAGTTAACCCGGCTTGTGTTTGCTTTTCACTTCGCTCACAAATTCTTTCGCAGGTTTAAAGGCTGGGATATAGTGCTCAGGAATTTCAACGGCCACATTCTTCTTGATATTGCGCCCGATTTTAGCTGCCCTTTTCTTGGTAATAAAGCTGCCAAATCCGCGTATATATATATTCTGGCCATTGGAAAGGCTTTCTTTTACCTCTTTAAACATGGTTTCGAGGGTAACCAATACATCCACTTTTGGAATACCGGTTTTGTCTGAAATCTGGTTGATGAGATCTGATTTTCTCATATGATCGTTTTATTTTGGATAGGAAACCTTAAAATAAGATAAAAAGATTGAAATATGCAAGGAAAGATAGAACAAATATTATAGACGTTACTTATTGATAAATAAAAGGTTCAGTTGGGGAGCTTTTCAGAATACGCCATCTAAATTGCATTTATCCCTGAGAATAAACCGTTTTATATTCAATTTAGGTGTTCTTTTATACCTATTTACTATGATAGAAAGAAAATTTACCCAGAAGCTGATGAAATGGCACCATCAGTCAAATGACCGGCAAATGCCCTGGAAAGGTGAAAAAGACCCCTATAAGATCTGGCTCAGTGAAATTATTCTTCAACAAACCAGGGTTGCCCAGGGTTTGGGTTATTATAGTCGCTTCATCCATCAATACCCTACTATTTTTCAGCTGGCAAAAGCCAAAGACCAGGATGTTTATAAATTATGGGAAGGACTTGGCTATTATAACCGCTGTAAAAACCTCCTTTTCACTGCAAGAGAGATCGTAAAAGAACGAAAAGGCGTATTTCCGGATCAATATGAAGATTTACTGGCGCTGAAAGGAATTGGTCCCTATACTGCCGCTGCTATTGCTTCCTTTGCCTATAACCTGCCTTATGCGGTTGTAGATGGGAATGTATTCCGGGTGTTGTCGCGTTTCTTTGGAATGGATATAGCCACCGACTCTGCTGAAGGAAAAAAAATATTCAGTGAACTGGCTGGCAAGGTATTGTCGTTAAAGGAACCAGGTGCTTTTAACCAGGCAATTATGGATTTTGGCGCAACCGTATGCAAACCTTTTTCTCCGGTTTGCAGCCATTGTCCATTACAAAAAGAATGCACCGCCTTCCAGGAAGGCAGGGTAAACCAGCTTCCCATCAAAGAAAAAAGTCTGCAAAGAAGGAATCGATGGTTTACCTATTTTCTATTTGAATACAAGGGGCAATGGCTGGTGCATGAAAGAAAAGCAAATGATATATGGCAGAACCTGTTTGAATTTTATCTGGTAGAAACAGATGAACAGGTAAAATGGGAAGAAAAAACAGTAGTAAACTGGTTAGATGAACAGATTGGTATTCGCAAAGCAACGATTAAAGAAATTTCGAAAACCCAAGTGCAGCAATTGACCCATCAACAGATCAAAGGGCAGTTTATTCAGATTACCCTTTCATCTATCCCGCCATTTTTGAAAAAATACCCATGGCAGCGTATTGATAAAATCCGCGAACTGCCTTTTCCTAAATTGATTACCGGGTTTCTTACTTCCTTTTTTTAGTAGGGAGTTGGTGAAAAATCTCGTTATTAACAGTTAGGTAAAATTTTTGTCACCCCTTCTTTTCTTGCTTAAAAAAAGTTATTTTTAAGAGTGATTCAACCTGTGACGAATTTAAAACCTAAGGTATGAGAGGAGTTAATCGAGTAATGCTGATCGGGAATCTGGGTAAAGATCCCGATGTACAGCACCTGGAGGGGAATATTGCAGTGGCAAAATTTCCATTGGCTACCACGGAAACCTATAAAGACAGATCGGGGAAACTGGTTTCACAAACAGAATGGCATACAGTAGTTTTGTGGCGGGGACTTGCGGAACTAGCGCAGAAATACCTGCATAAAGGAAGCCTGATTTATGTAGAAGGAAGGTTGCGTACCCGAAGCTGGGAAGACAAGGAAGGCAATAAAAAATTTGCCACAGAAGTAGTTGGTGATAACCTGATCATGCTAGATAAAAGGGCCGATGCACATGGGGGGGCAGGAATAGGAGATTCATTGGAAGGATATGGGGGAGAGGATATCCCCCCTGTCATAGATCCAGGGGAAACATTGCCTTTCTGATCTTCGAGCTATATACAATACTTTTGATGCTAAATACAGAATGAAATCTGGTAGTATGCTCAAAATTTCATTCTGATTGTTAACTAAAAATATTTGTTTTGGATCATCACCCGGTTTTCCATTTATTTTCTCATCCAGTTCTTTTATCTGCTATCCAGGTGCAGGGTACTACCATTTTAGTAATGGTATTATTTGTTTTGCTATTTCTTTCTTTTGTGTTATCCGGTTCAGAAGTCGCTTTTTTTTCGCTTACTTATAAAGATGTCAATCTTTTAAAAAGCAAACAACAACCTCCGTATAAGCGGATTGTAGATCTGTTAGAAGAGCCTAAAATATTATTAGCCTCATTATTGATTGCCAATAGTTTTATCAATATTTCTATCATCATTATATCTAATCTGCTGATTGATGGAATTTTTGATTTTGAACAGTTTAATGGTGTATGGCTCGAATTCCTGATCAAAGTAATTGTTGTCTCTTTTTTACTGGTATTGTTTGGAGAAGTGATGCCCAAAGTATTGGCCACACAAAATAATATTCGCTTTGCGAAAGACTTTGGTGGTATCATTAAGGGAGTGGCTTATATATGTCGCGGATTGAGCAAATGGTTGGTCAAATATTCCGATATTATTGAGAAACGCCTGGCCAACCGGAATAATGGATCCTATAGTCTGGAAGAATTGGATCATGCCATTGACCTGACCACGCAGGATACTGCTTCAGAAAACGAAAAAAATATTCTGAAAGGCATTGTTAAGTTTGGGAATATTACCGTAAAGCAGATCATGAAAACAAGGGTAGATGTGCATGGGATAGATGATGAAACTTCTTTCAGTGAATTGATCTCGATTGTTAAAGATCTCCAATACAGCCGCTTACCCGTATATAAAGAAGACCTGGATAATGTAGTGGGAATGATTCATACAAAGGACCTGCTTCCCTACCTGCATGAACCCGATGATTTTAGCTGGAAACACCTGATGCGGCAGCCATTCTTTGTACACGAGCAGAAATTCATAGAGGATTTGCTGAAAGAATTCCAGGCCAAAAGAATCCATTTTGCAGTAGTAGTGGATGAATTTGGTGGAACCAGCGGGATTGTTACACTCGAAGATATATTAGAAGAAGTGATTGGTGAGATCAAGGATGAGTTTGATGAAGAAGAAAGTAGCTACAAAAAAATTGATGAATACAACTATATATTTGAAGGCCGCACAATGATCAATGATGTATGTAAGATCATGGAACTTCAATCCGATACCTTTGACCAGGTAAAAGGCGAAAGTGATTCATTAGCAGGATTGGTATTAGAGCTGGCTGGAGAAATACCCACTGTAACCCAGGTGGTTAGTTCCGGCGATTTTGAATTTACCGTACTAGAAGTGGCCCGTAACCGGGTAGAGAAAATTAAAGTAACCATAAAGCCTCAAATAGCAGAGGATTAGTTTTTATGAAAAGAATTTTGGCAGGTTTTATAATCAGTAGTTTGTGGCTTCTCGTTGCCTGTAATAGTTCATACACGCCCAAGCCAAGTGGGTATTATAAAATACCTTTTCCCGAAAAAAAATACCAGGTATTTGACAGACCGGATTATCCATACTCTTTTGAATTCCCTGTATATGCTAAAGTAGTGAAGGATAGTACGTTTTTTGGAGAAGCAACTGAGAACCCCTGGTGGATCAATATTGATTTTCCACAGTTTAACGGAAGGATATATATTAGCTATAAAGAAATCGGAAAAAATGTTTTTGATACCCTTTTAAAACATGCGTATGAATTAACCGGCAAACATACCAGCATGGCTTATTCCATTGAGGATACAGCATTTGTTACGCCTAACAAAATACATGGCGTTTTTTTTACAGTAGGGGGCAATGTGGCAACGGCTAATCAGTTCTTTTTAACAGATTCTACCCGACATTTTTTACGAGGTGCATTGTATTTTGATGCAACACCCAATTCCGATTCGCTTAGTATTGTCAATAAATTCCTGTTGGAAGATATGAAGCATCTTGTGAATACGTTTCGATGGCGTAACTGAGTATCTGGGTAAACGGACCTAAACGAAATTTTGTGCCCGTTCAATGATTCCGGACGAGTTTTCATACGGATGACTGCTTTCAGTTATCTTTGACAATAACTGAAATAGTTTTAAAAGTATATGATAGCAATTGATAATATCCTGGTTAGTGACGCGGTAATTGAAGAACAATTTGTATGCGACCTGAATAAATGTAAAGGAGGTTGTTGCGAAGATGGTGATGCCGGTGCACCCATGGAGAAATGGGAATTGGAGAAACTGAAGGAATACTATAATGTGATCAAACCGTATATGACACCAGAGGGGATCAAAGAAGTGGAGCAACAAGGCAAGTATTTATACGATAACGAATTTGGCTGGGTAACCCCAACCATTGATGGTGCCATTTGTGCGTATGGATATCGGGATAAATGGGGAATTATCAAATGTGCCGTTGAACAGGCATATAATGATGGAAAAACGGATTGGAAAAAACCCCTGAGTTGCCATCTTTTTCCGATTAGAATTCAAAAAAACAAAAGAGACCCGGATATAGAGTATGTAAACTATGAGCCTAGAGAAGACCTTTGTCAGGCAGCTTGCAGTCTGGGTAAAAAACTAAAGATGCCTGTTTATATTTTCCTGAAAGATTCCATTATTCGGAAATATGGAGAAGAATTTTATCAAACACTCGCTGCTACTGCCGAACATATGAAGGCAACTAAATAGATTGTATGAAAAATAATGCTGCATCCTTTATTGCCAAAAGCACGATCAAAGCTGCCGATCTGGAACACAGACGGAAAATCAATTTCAATATTGGAAAATATAATGCAGTAGTACCACAGGGTAAGAAACAGTTTTCAAATGTTATGCTGGCCCGTGAAAAAGCAAAGAACCGAAAATGGGATGCCATTGAACATTTGGATAAGTACCTGGAAGAATTCGAAAAAAAGATAACTGCCCGCGGTGCAAAAGTAATATGGGCAGAAAATACAGAACAGGCTTTAGATGAGATTGGGCGCATTTGTAAAGAGAAGAACTGTAAAACCCTTGTAAAAAGCAAGAGTATGGTTACAGAAGAAATTCATCTGAATGCTTTTCTTGAATCGGTTGGGATCGAAAGTGTAGAAACCGATCTGGGTGAGTATATACAACAATTGGATGGTGAACCCCCTTATCATATTGTTACTCCAGCCATGCACAAAAGCAAGGAAGATGTGGCCCGACTGTTTGCTGATAAATTAGGAACACCTTCTGGGCTAACGCCTGAAGAATTGACCCTGGTTGCCAGAAAAATTCTGCGCGATAAATATGTACAGGCAGAAGTGGGTGTTACCGGAGCCAATTTTATTGTAGCTGATATAGGTGGTATTGCTGTAACAGAAAATGAGGGGAATGCGAGATTGAGTTGTGCCTGGCCCAAAACACATATTGTAGTGGTAGGTATTGAAAAAATGATTCCTTCTATTCATGATCTGCCCCTGTTCTGGCCATTACTGTCAACCTATGGTACGGGGCAACAGGTTACGGTATATAATACAATTGTATCGGGGCCGAAACAGGTAAATGAAACAGACGGGCCTGAAGAAATGTATGTAATACTTCTCGATAACGGAAGAACAAATCTTTTGGCAAATCCAACATCCAGGGAAGCTTTATATTGTATACGTTGCGGAGCCTGTTTGAATGCCTGCCCGGTTTACAAAAATATAGGTGGGCATGCATATGAAACAACGTACAGCGGACCCATCGGTAAAGTGATCACTCCCTATTTGAGTGGGATGGAAGAGTACAAACACCTGAGTTATGCTTCCTCATTATGTGGAAATTGTACAGAAGTTTGCCCGGTACGTATTAACCTACATGAATTATTGTTGGATAACAGGCATGAAGCAGTAATGCAGGGTTCCAGCACAGTTGCAGAAAGGATAGCCTGGAAAATTTGGAAAACGGCCAGTTTGAACAGAGGTATGATGAATATGGGAAATGGGAAAATGAAAAACTGGGTAGTAAATAAGGTATTTAAAGGATGGACAACCCATAGATCTGATCTTGACTTTAGCGGAAAAACTTTTAATGCCCAATGGCGTGAAAAGCATGGTTCCTGAACCGATAGTTGAAACAGTTTTTTTGATTTTGGGTAATATTTGGGACTCCCAATCCCCACATCATTTATTACAAATCTTTTGTGCTGTTAATCTACTCTAGTTATATTAATACAAGGCTCAGTTATATTGTTGCCACACTATTGGGAGAAAGCGTTTCCATTACAACAGATAAGGATGTTTTTAAACAACACCA
Source organism: uncultured Bacteroidota bacterium (assembly GCA_903926855.1). Lineage (GTDB taxonomy): Bacteria > Bacteroidota > Bacteroidia > Chitinophagales > Chitinophagaceae > Sediminibacterium. The sequence continues at coordinate 14,570 of CAIYKV010000135.1, forward strand.
TGGTGAACGGATTAACTATTCTGACGAAAGCATTACAGAGAACGAATGCCGGATACAACCCTTTGGTTTATTGAATGAAACGGGGATCGATGAACAGCAGATAAGCTGTAGATGGTGGAAAGACAAAAAAATATTTTTTGAAACCCATGGTGATATCCCGTTTGATATATTTTCCGCATCATTTTATCTCATAACACGATATGAAGAATATCTGCCGTATGCGCCGGATGAGTATGGTCGCTATGAACATACAAACAGTCTTGCATATAAAGAAGGCTTTTTAGACAGTCCTTTAGTAAACCAATGGGTTGCTGAACTGGGGAATCTGCTGACTGAAAAATTCCCATCTTTCCAATTGCGGGTTACCAATTTTCGGCTTATACCCACGTATGATATTGATATAGCGTATAGTTATCTGTATCATCCACTATATAGAAATGTATTTGGATTTTATCGTGATTTATTATTGGGAAAATTTGAAGCTGTTTCGGAAAGAGCCGGTGTGTATAGCGGAAGTAAAAAAGACCCGTTTGATGTATATGATTGGTTAGACGAATTGCATAAAAAGTATCAACTGGAGCCGATTTATTTTTTTCTGATGGCAGAAAAAAGGAAAGGAAAAGATAAAAATATTGCTCCGGGAGCCAAAGCTATGCACAATCTAATAAAACGGCATCATGGAAAATATGCAGTAGGTATTCATCCCTCTTTGCAAACTAAGAATGATACTGAAATAATTAAAAAAGAGTTAGGTTTTCTTCTAAAAGCAGGTGCCGGCAAAGTGACACGCTCCCGTCAGCATTATATTAGAATACGATTTCCGGATACCTATCGCTCTTTAGTAGATGCAGGAATCACTGATGAGTATTCAATGGGGTATAGTGATAGCAATGGCTTCAGGGCTTCCTATGCATTGCCGTTTTCATGGTATGACCTTAGCAGTGAAACCCATACATCGCTTGTTATTCATCCTTTCTGTTTTATGGATGCCACAGCCAGCTTTCAGCAAAGAGTAAGTGCAGGACAGGCATGGGAAGAACTTACCGAATATTATGAAAAAGTCCGCTCGGTTGGGGGTGAACTAATCACGATATATCATAATCATTTTTTGACAGAGCAGGATGAGTGGATCGAATGGAGAAACAGGTATGCATTATTTCTAGCCAATCATTTCAACAATCAGATGGCGTCTGCATCCATCTGAATATAGTCCCTTTGTTTTTTCAGACTTTGATTTACGATATACACTCCGACAAGTGTAATCAAAGAACCTACCAGGATAACTACAGTCAGTTTCTCTCCAACAATAATAGAGCCTACAATAATCGCTACAATCGGGTTTAGGTAAGCATATAATGCAGCAATGGCAGGAGGCAGGTGCTTCATGGTATAAATAAAGGCGGCAAATGCAATAACGGATCCGGCTGTTACCAGGTATGCGATGGCAGCCCATGCTTCTGGCTGTATATTAGATAAAGGGATATGATCGCCACTAATCCAAATAAATGAAATCAGGATAATGGAGCCAATCAACATTTCCCAACCGGTAGCATTGTAGGGGTTCATATCCATTTTTTTCCTTGCAATAAAAACGGTTGCAATGCTCCAGGTAATCATAGAGATAACGGATGTCAGAATACCCAATCCATATCCATTCGGGTGTGCATGAAAAGCATTATCATAAAAAACAATGGCAATCCCTCCTATACCCAATAATAAGCCCAGAATGGTAAATAAGGTAATCTTATTATTTTTAAAAAACACCATTTCAATAATCACTACGCAAAGCGGATAGAGGGCAGCGATAAGAGCGCTGAGTCCGCTTGGTATATACTTAACACTAATGGTTGCCAATCCATTTGAAGACACAAACATGAGCAGCGACATGAGTAATAGCCATGCAAACTGTTTTCGACTGGGTATTTTTTGACCTCTTAAAAGAAAAAATGACACCAGTAAAGTACCTGCGATTAATTGTCTGATAGCAGCGATCTGCAATCCAGGGGCTTTTTGCACAGCTATCCTGCTGGCTACCCAGGTGGTACCCCATAATATACTGGTACCTGCTAAAGCAAAATAGGCTTTTTGTTTAGTTGTCAATATTCTTGCTTAGTTTACTATATCCCTGTTTAATGTCTGAAATGACGCATACCCGTCATTACCATCGCCAGATTATGTTCTTTACAATATTCAATACTGTCTTTATCTCGTACAGATCCACCAGGTTGTATGAATGCTTCAATACCAGCTGCATGCGCTATCTGAACGCAATCATTAAACGGAAAGAACGCATCAGAAGCCAGTACAGCATTTTTTAAATCAAAATGAAACTGATTGGCTTTTTCGATGGATTGTCTTAACGCATCGATCCTGCTGGTTTGTCCACAACCTTTACCAACCAGTTGTTTATTTTTAACCAAAGCAATCGCATTACTTTTTAAATGTTTGCAGATAATATTGGCAAATTGTAATTCTTCTTTTTCTGATGCGGTGGTTTCTCTGCCACCTACTTCCTCCCATTTGCTGAAATTTCCTTCATCACTATCCTGTTCAAGTGTGCCATTTAAAAGGGATTTGGATGGAGATTTTAATGAAATTTTTCCTGGCAAAAGTTGTAAAAGAATCCGGTTCTTTTTACTTTTTAATATTTCCAGTGCATCTGCATCAAAAGCAGGGGCAATCAATACTTCAAAAAATATTTCATTAATGGCTTCTGCAGTTTCTTTATTGATGGATTTATTACAAACCAATACACCGCCAAATGCGCTTTCCGGATCACCGGCTAAAGCACTGTCCCAACTTTCTTTTACAGTAGGTCTGGATGCAATTCCGCAAACATTTGTGTGTTTGATGATGGCAAAAACACTAGCCCAATCATCTGTTTTTTCAGACCCGGAATGGGTGAAATCAGCAATCAACTGAACTGCCGCATCCACATCTACCAGGTTATTATAAGAAAGCTCTTTGCCATTAAGCTGCGTAAATAATTCAGCCAGATTTCCATGAAATACAGCTTTCTGGTGCGGATTTTCTCCATACCGTAAAGTCTGTGAAAGACCAGGGTTGAAATAGTTACTGATGGCAATATCATAGTGCATCACTACTTCAAATGCTTTTGCTGCAAATGCTTTTCTTTGTTCAATGCTGGTTTCTCCCTGTTGACTGATCAATAATTTTTCTAAAGACGCATAATCTTCTTTAGCAGCGATTACAGTCAGATCGCGGAAATTTTTTGCTGCGGCACGTATCATGGAAGGTCCGCCAATATCTATTTTTTCTATAATGGCTTTTTCTTCCGTGGTATTACGAAGCGTTTCTTCGAAAGGGTATAAGTCAACAATCACCAGGTCAATTTCAGGGATATGGTATTGTTTCATCTCTTCCAGATCCTGGGGCTCATATCTTCTGCCAAGTATACCACCAAAAACTGCAGGGTGTAGTGTTTTTACACGACCACCCAGGATAGAAGGATAGGTGGTAAGTGATTCAACGGGCACACAAGTGATACCCAGATCTTCTAAAAATTTCTGGGTTCCTCCGGTAGAATAAATGGTAATACCCAGATTTTGTAATTGCCTGGCAATAGGTTCCAGCCCATCTTTATAAAAAACAGAAATAAGGGCGGATTTAATTTTTTTTTGCATTTTTTATCGCTTTAAACCGACCCTGCTAGTGAATCCGGGTCTTTTATATATAATCAGAAATGAATATTTACTAAAGTGACACCATATATGCCCCCTGTTCCAGGGTAGCATGGTGGCGCAAATGTAGGCTGTCGGCTTGTTTTTTCCATTCCCGTATTTTCCACAATGGATTGCTACTATCGAACACAATTTGCCTGCAGGTAAAACGGTCGGCTATCTGTTCCATCTCCAAATTCGGGTTATTAGAGATTACGATGATATCTACTGGCAGTGGCTGATGGGTGATTTTGGGTAAGCCGGAGCTGTTTATGATTAAAACAGAGGTATGTGCACTGGCAATCAGGTTTGCCGATACTGCCAGATGTGCAAAAGATTTTCCTGGCAGCAGTCCCATCTCTTTTCGGGCAGCTTTTACCTGGAAGTGCTGTATGCCTTCACTGTCGCCCATACTTTGAAATCGGTTACCCTGTATAATATCCATAACAGAATGTCTGGGGATATTATAAACGATCAATTTAGTCTCTTGGTAAGTTCGTATCCAGTATACAAATCTGTACCCGGAAATGAGCAGTAACCACCCCAGTGAAATAAGAAATGCTCGCTGATTTTTTTGAAAAAGCAAAAAGGCAATCGCAAACAGAAAACCATATAAAAAAATAGATTCCATAACTGAAAAGCGAATGGTATCTGTTAATGCAAAAGGAAGTTTTCCGGTTCTTTCAATATATCCATTCATTTGTTTAATCAGGAAGGAATCTATTTTGCCTATTGACTCATTAAGAACTGGAATCTTTGCAAAAACAAGTAATAGCAGTTCACCATACAGTATTAAACCGGATAAGGGTACAGCGATGAAATTAGCTAACAGGAAAAAATTAGGAAACTGATGAAAATAAAAAAGAATCAATGGCAAAGTCAATATCTGAGCAGAAAGGGTTACCGCATTTAACTGCCAGATATGATTCAATATTTTGTTTTTTATATAGAAACATTCATAGATGGGTTTCATGAATACCAGAATACTCAGCACTGCAGAATAGGATAATAGAAATCCGGTATCCCATAATAAATAGGGGTTGAATGCCAATAGACAAAAAGCGGAAGCAGCAAGTGTATTGTATATATTGGTTCTTCGATGTAAACTTTCTCCGGCAATAATAAATGAAAACATAACTGTCGACCGAAGTATTGAGGCAGAAGCGCCCGTAAGTAAACTAAATCCCCATAAAACGGATAATAATAACAAAGGCTTTACCCAATGAATATATTTTTTCTGTCTTAATGGCTTTAATAAAAGCAATAATAAGCCATAGATCATACCCAGATGCAAGCCACTAATTGCGATGATATGCACAACACCCGTATTGCTATAGGATTGCACCAGGTCTTTATCCAAATCAACTCTGTAACCGATGAGTAAGGCTTCTGCCACGCCCGCTTCTTTTTTGCCTGGTATATATTTTGTGAGAATGGATAATGCATATTCTTTTGCTGTAAATAAAGCATGCATAAATCGGTTCCCGGCATTTTCGGCAAGTAGCTGGTAGTTCTCCTTCTTCAGGTATATCTGGTGATAGATACCCTGAAAGGCGCAATATTGTTGGTAATCGAATCCGCCGGGGTTCCCCATATTTTTAATGGGTTGAATAGGTGTTTGTACCAGCAAGGATGATCCATAATACAATTTCCTGGCCTGACTGTCCTTAGCAAAATATACTATCAGGGTGCCTGATATTGGAACCCATCTATCTTTCAGAAAAATTGCATTTGCGCTGGCGGTTGTTTTATATGATTTGTCTTTTTCTAAAAGTGGTTCTAGTATACTAAGTTTAATAATCGGTTTAGTAGTAGCAGATAAATAATGCCCGATCCAGTTTCTTGCCTCCCTCGGATCTTTTGTATGAATCAGTACTATACCCAGACAGGAAAATATACCATTCATCAGTATACCTTCGATCCATCGGATCGAGTACTTTTTTGAAATGGGTAGTCGACGGAAAATAATAAGAAATGAAACAGTTGAAACAAGGTATGTATATACTATACTAATTTTCGGCGTTAAATAGAACCCGATAATAATCCCGATTCCCATGGGTATTATTAAACGAATAAAAGGGATGGGCTTCCAGAATGGTTTACCAAATTGCCTCATGCCTAAACCTAATCAAAAATCAAAACGATTTTCTTTCAGTTATTGAAATCAGGTATAAATACGTGGTAGATATTGCTACTTGCTAAGATTCATGCTTCTTTCCTTATACAGAGTACGGAAATAAGGATCTCTCAGGTCTTTGATAAAACGAATGGATTCGCCTGTGCTTTTCATTTCTGGTCCCAATTCTTTATTTACTCCCGGAAATTTATTAAAGCTAAATACTGGCTCCTTAATGGCATAACCTTCCAGCTTTTTCTCCATGGTAAAATCGGTCAGTTTCGCTGCACCCAGCATTATCTTAGTAGCGATATTCAGGTAAGGAATCTGGTAGGCTTTGGCAATAAATGGTGTGGTTCTGGATGCTCTTGGATTGGCTTCAATCACGAACACTTTATCATTTTTTATGGCGAACTGAATATTAATCAATCCTTTTATATTCAGCGAGCGGGCAATTTTTTCAGAATAATGTTCCATCGTTTCAACAATCAAGGGCGTAAGATTGAATGCAGGTAAAACCGCATTACTATCACCGCTATGAATACCTGCCGGCTCAATATGTTCCATCACTCCCATGATATGGAAATTCTCACCATCAAAAATTGCATCTACTTCTGCTTCCTGACAACGATCAAGAAAATGATCGATTAATATTTTATTTCCAGGGAGATGCTTCAAAAGACTGATCACTGCTTTCTCAACATCCTCATCATTGATTACAATTCGCATTCTTTGTCCACCAAGTACATAACTAGGTCTTACCAGTACCGGGTATCCTACTTTATTGGCTACTTCAATGGCTTCTTCAGCACTATGGGCAGTTCCATATTCAGGGTAAGGAATAGAGAGGTCTTTCAGCAGATCGCTAAAACGGCCACGATCTTCAGCAATATCCATACTGTCAAAAGAAGTACCAATTATTTTGATCCCTTTTTCATGTAATCTTTTTGCCAGTTTTAGTGCGGTTTGTCCGCCTAACTGTACTATCACCCCTTCCGGCTGTTCCAGTTCAATAATTTCCCAGAGATGTTCCCAGAATACGGGTTCGAAATAGAGTTTATCAGCGATATCAAAATCAGTAGAAACCGTCTCGGGATTACAGTTAACCATGATGGCTTCGTAACCACATTCTTTGATGGCCAATAAGCCATGCACACAGCAATAATCAAATTCAATACCTTGACCAATTCTGTTTGGGCCACTGCCTAAAACAATGATCTTTTTTTTCTGAGAAGGTACTGATTCGTTGGAGTTAAGGGTAGGGTTCATTTCTGCTTAGGATTGCGCAAAATTAGGGGTACAGTAGAAATTTGAAAGTTTTTTTTTCAAACCCTAGTAAATAAGGGTTTTGAGCAGTTTCTGACCCTTAATTACCATCAACTAGGGTAAAATTTTCTGGGTGCACCGGTTAGTCTGCAGCAATAAATATGCTAAAAATTTATTGTATGTTTTTGCTCAGTTTCCCGTTTTTCATTACCCATTTTACCTCTTCCAGTAATTTGATTTCTTTGGTTGGGTCGCCTTTTACGGCAATAATATCGGCAAATGAACCAGGTTTGATTTCGCCAATCTTATCTGTCTGACCTAATAAATCTGCCGCATGAATTGTGGCGGTTTGTATGGCCTGTAAAGGAGAAAGACCATATTGAACCATGTACTCAAAATCTTTGGCCTGTGGTTCTTTCCAGTCATAGCCTCCGATATCTGTACCATAAGCAATTTTTACACCTGCATTGACTGCTTTTTTGAATAATTCGGGTTCTGACTGGGCAAAATATTTATTAATTGGACTTCCCGCATTCGCTCTGCCCTCGGCCACAAATGCGTTTACATAAATGGTTGGGCACCAGTATACGTTTTTAGCTACCATTTGGCGGATGCATTCATCATCCATTCCAAATCCATGTTCTATACTGGAAACTCCTGCATTGATGGCTGAGAGAATTCCATCTCTGGTAACTGCATGTGCGGCCAGCTTTTTTCTTGAGCGGGTAACTTCATCACCAATTGCATTGATTTCTTCAGTGGTAAAATTGGGCAGACTTCTGTATCCGCCATCAGCTGTTTTATAATAGCCTCTGTCTGCATAAATCTTTATCCAGTCTGCCCCATGTTCTATCTGTTCCCTGACTGCTTTGCGAGCTTCATCTGCGCCGGTAATTTCCTGCAAGCCTTTTGGCATTTTTAATTCCCAGGCATATTCAGAAGCCCGGATGGCATAATGTCCGGTTGTATTAATAGCCAGGGTTGACACAAACATTCTCGGTCCCTCCATTTCTCCATTATTAATGGCTTTTTTCAGGTCAACATCTGCATAGCCAGCACCTTCTGTCCCCAGGTCACGAATGGTGGTAAATCCATTCATCAATGATTGCCGGCAACTCTTTACTGCCCGGATAGTTCTATATGGAATGGATTCTTTCAGAATTTGTACATCATAATCCTCACTGGTAATATCTCCCTGTAGTAAAACATGTGTATGACAATCAATCAAGCCTGGCAAAACGGTATATCCCGAAAGATCGATCAGGGTATCTGTTTTTTGTTTGAAAGAAGCTGCGGAACCAATGCTTTCTACTAAATTTCCTTTTACAATAATCACCTGGTTTACAAGCATCTGACCAGATCTGGTATCCAGTAACTGGCCACATTTAATGGCTATGGTTTTGTTTTGAGCAAAACTAACAGACAGAAGTAAACACAAACTGAGATGGAAGAAGAGGATCTTTTTCATAAGATTTCTAACAAAAAAATGATAAAATGGTTGCCTTGGAAAGATAAGTGATTATGACGAAAAATGAATAGTTACGGGTCGGGAGTTGCGGGTTTGTATTTTGTGAGGAAATTTTCGCCGGTAAATTGTAATTCCTATTTTTATTAAAATGTTTGGCAAATGAAGCAATGGCGGAAAATTGGATTGATTTTGGCAGCAACGATACTGGGACTATTGGTATTGGTGGCTGTCTTTATCTCACCTATTACAAAATATCTGATTGAAAAGAACAGCGAAAAATTTACAGGCAGAAAGATCAGGATGGAAAGTCTGGGTATTAATATTTTTACTGGAGGCGTTTCCTCTAAAGGTTTAACCGTATTTGAATCAAAAAGCAATACTGTTTTTGTCAGTTGTGAGGAAGTATGTGTAAATATAGCTGTTACTAAACTTTTGAAAGGTGAATTTGATATAGAAGCACTGCGTTTAAGTAAACCATTCGTCAATATTGTTCAGAAAGGAAAGCATTTTAACTATGATGACCTGATGAAACGATTTATGACCGATACCGTTTCTGCAAAAACAACTGTTGCTTCCCAACCGGCCCATTATTGGGTACACAATTTTGCTATCGATTCTGCAAAGTTTACGTATAGTAATACAAACCCTTTTACCAAACTGTCTATCATTCAATTCAATACCTCTATCCCGCTGATTGCCTGGGATGATCCGGTATATAAAATACATAATGATTTTGCACTTTCTACAGGCGGGAAATTTTCGGCCGATATGGTTTTTAATAAACAAACATTAAAATATTCCGTTACAGCAGATTTACAAAAATTGAATATAGCCTGGATGTATCCATACCTGAAAGATTATATGAAAGTGAATTCTTTACAGGGTTTGGTGGGGAGTCATATGCGAATAAGCGGAAACCTGAATAAGCCTACGGATATAGCTGCTTCGGGAATGTTAGAAGCTGAGCAGTTTTCAATGATTGATAATACTGGCGAGAAACTTACTGCTGTTGAGAAGATGAATATTAAAATAGACACAGTGAATACAGCAAAGAACCTGTATAGTTTCAGTGAGATCAATGTGACTAGACCTTTTATTCGGATATCGATGTATGACAAAGGATTTAATTATGAACGAATCATGACTACTCCATTGGCTACTTCGGGTGATACCTCTTCTGTGGTGTATTCCAATATATTCCTGATGATGTCAGGATATATCCAGGAGATCGTGAAGGAATATGATGTCAATAATTACAAGATTGGTAACCTGAAGGTCACAGGAGGACAATGCATATTTTCTGACTTTACCCACGGGGATAAATTCAGGTACGTATTGGATTCACTTAATTTATCCAGTAGCAGAATCAATAGTAATAACCCGGAATTGGTTTTTCAAATAAGTGCAAGATTAAACACTTCCGGGAAAATGAGCGGTGTATTGAAAGTGAACCCTAAGAATTATAAAGACATAGATATTAATGCGCAATTGAAAGAACTACTGATTACAGATTTCAATCCCTATTCAAAATATTATGTAGCTACACCCTTCCTGAATGGAAAAATTTTCTATGTAAACCAGACAACGGTAAAAAATAATATACTCGACAGTAAAAATGTACTCGATGTTGTTAAATTAACAGCCGGGAAAAAAATAAAAACACCAACTGCCATGAACCTGCCGGTAAAACTGGCTGTTTCACTTTTAAAAGATGTGAAAGGAAATATACATATTGATATTCCGGTAAAAGGAAGCCTGAATGACCCTAAATTTAAGATGGGGAAAGTGATATGGGAACTGATCAAGAATCTCATCATCAAGGCGGCGACGGCTCCATTCAGATTGCTCGCCGGAATGTTTGGCGGTAAAGAGGAAGATTTCAAAGAAATGCGTTTTGACTACCTGCAATCAGATGTACAGGCATCGCAACAGGAAAATTTAAACAGGTTGGCCAAAGCTGCTATTGAAAAGCCAGACCTGAAGATTGAGTTGGTGCAGGTTGCCAACAAAGATGATGAGGCAGAGGCAATGGCTTTACTTGAAGCCAAGGAAAAATACCTTGGAATCAATCCAGCTTCTCCTATCACGCCGTCTATTAAGCAAAGAACAGATAGTATTGCCATCACAGATTCACTATTTGTGAAATTTCTTGATACACAACTGTATTCGAATTCTGTATTACAATCTACCGGAGAAAAATGTGTTGAACTTTTCGGAAAGGAGAGGCTACAGCTTCGTATAACTGAGCTGATGATGCAAAGAAATAAAGCGGTATCCGATTATTTGCTGGGGATCAAAAAAGTCCCTGCATCAAGCGTGTCTATTATCAATGTAAAAGATGAAAATCAATTACAGAAAACAGAGCCGCCCAAATATGTGATAAATATAGCAGTTAAGGAATAATGACTGATTGAAAAAAGAATGCCATTGAAAATTTACTTTCAATGGCATTCTGATATAACATGATTTTCATGGAATGTTTAGTCGGTCAGCTCCTCACAATAATAACCTGCATTTTGTAAAACGATTTCGATGGACCTGGGTGATACTTCACTTGCTTCAATTCTCAGTACATGATCACAATCCTGTATATCAACATTCCATTTTTGCACTCCATCAATATTTTGGATAAATGGCTGAACCTTACTGATATGCACCGGATGGTTCAGATTCGTTTTAAAAATCAGTATATCCATATAAGCTGTTTTTGGTAAATAAGCATTTGAGATACCGGTAAGATTATTCTGCACCGGCATTCTGTTCTGTATCTGGTTTTCCCCAAACACGGCAGCGACTTCTCCATTCCTGTTTTATTTTTTCCCTTTCTTCAGGAGTCATGGTATGCCATTTTTCATGCAATTCATGTTTCCAACCTCCTCCACGATGTCCACCCCATCTGCCTTTAAATCCACCAAACAGGATTTTGCTAAGTATCAGGATGCCCAATGCCTGCCAAAAGTTGATTAGTGATACGTGTAATACAGCTACCAGAATACTATTCCATAGACTCATCACAATAAAACCCAAAAGGGAGGTGATAGCTATGGCCAGGATGGTAAAACCGATAATTTTTTTAAACCAGAATTTCTTTTTCATTTTGTTTTTGTTAATCAATTATTTAATAACTCATCCCGCAAAACCTGTAATCGTTCTCTCAAGTGTAGTACTGCATAGCGTTTGCGGCTGAGTAAGGTGTTAATCGTTTCACCGCTTTGTTCCGCGATGGTTTTAAATGGAATTCCTTCAATCTCGTTCAATATGAATACTTCCCGCTGGGCTGCCGGCAGCTCATCAAGGGCGGCATTCAACGCTTCCCAGAACAGGTTGCGCAGGTACTCTGTTTCGGGGTTATTTGAATCATCCAGAAACATTTCTGTCCAGTCGAACCTCGATTCACCATCAGCATCAGAATACATGTCTTCCAATAATTCAGGTTTGTGTTTTCTCTGGCGGTCAATGATCTTATTTCGGGTAACAGTAAACAACCAACTCGTTAATTGTTCAATGGGTTTGGTATTCCCTATGAATTGATAGAATACATCCTGCAGAATGTCTTCAGCGTCCGCCTCGTTGGTTACCCTTTTACGGATAAATCCCATCAGCCGTTTGCTGTATGTATTGATAACCTCGGTAATATTACTTTTACGGGCTTCAGCCATATTTGCTATCGTCAACACCTCGTTCATTAAATAGGTAGACGGGCGAAGTGTTGCTATATTTTAAGAAATTAGAAGTTTTTTGCCGGAAGCCCAGCCCCGGTTCGATTTTCTACCTATAACAGGTATTCTGCATTAATATACAGTATTTGCCGTTTAGGGTATAAGAATAAGCCAATAACTTTACAATTGCCAAAATTAGCTTTATGGAATTCGGACGGGTACCTAAATCGGAACTGGACAATATCAATTTTAAATTAGCTGCTGACCCTGCTTTTAATAAAACAATATTAACGGATAAAAGAGTAACCACTCCCAAAGTATATATTGGCTGTGCTAAATGGGGCAGAACGGAATGGGTAGGTAAAATATATCCCCCAAAAACGAAAGAAAAGGATTTTCTCGATCATTATGTGAAACATTATAATAGTATTGAATTAAATGCCACGCATTATAAAATATATGGCGCTACCGGAATAGCCAAATGGGCAGCCAAAGCAGGTGATAAAGATTTTCTGTTTTGTCCTAAGATGTACCAGGGAGTTACCCATCGCGGAAGCCTCCTGAAAAAAGAATTTATTACCACTGAATTCCTTCGTGGTATTGTTGCATTTGAAAAACACCTGGGCCCTGTTTTTGTACAGGTGAGTGATTTGTTTACCCCTAAACGGAAAGAGGAATTGTTTATATTTTTGCGATCATTGCCTACCGATATGTCATTTTTTGTAGAGGTTCGTCACCCCGATTGGTTCAGGATCCCTTCTGTGAGAGATGAGCTTACTGAATTTCTTCGTTCTGTAAATATGGGTATGGTGATTACGGATACAAGTGGCAGAAGAGATTGCGCACATATGTATCTTACCGTACCCAAAGCTTTTATCCGGTATGTGGGAAATAGTTTGCATCCAACAGATTATACCAGGGTGGATGATTGGATTGATCGTATGAAATACTGGCTGGATAAAGGACTACAGGAGTTATATTTTTTTATGCATATGCATGATGAAGCCAAATCACCTGACCTAACGGTTTACTTGGTTGATAAATTAAATGCGGTTTGTGGTTTGCAATTAACAAAGCCCCGGTTTATTGATCCGCCTCCCCCCGACCTTTTTAGCTGATTATGGTCAACGATTATTTAATTTCAAATAATTCGTCCCAGCGGGTGGTATAACGGGGACTGCGAAGCTCCTGACGCATTTTCCAATCGCGGCTGGTGCCGGAAGCGGCGAATTTCAGTACATCATCCCGCATAGCAAAGTTTACATTGTCGATCATGCTCATTAATAAACGGGATTTATTTTCAGCAGGCGGAGTAAACAGGTTTCCCTGAATGGAGGTATCGGGTACAATGCCACTTAGCATCACACCGGCTTTTTTATAAATTTTTCCTGATTCATATAACCGCTCCACAAGTGCTACTGCGGGCTTAATCAATTCATTTGTTGAAGAGCTGGCCTGTGGTAATACAACATAACTTCCAATACTGGGTCCGTGCCGGAACTTTGTGTTATGTGATTCTTCTTTGGGTACGATAAATACATTGATAATATTGGCAGCGCTGTATTGCCTTCTTAGCTTTTCTGCAGCACGTGAAGTATATGTAGCAATGGCTTCCTTGATATCTTTTAATTCCGTAACAGGGGACCCGAACATACGGGTGGTTGCGATCATTTTTTTATTGATTAGTTCTTCTTTCATTCCGATGCTCTCAATTCCCTTAAGTTCGCGAATCAGTCTTGACCCTGTTACACCACCCAGGTGTTTATTGGCCCAAACAATATCCTGTTTGCTGAGGTCATATGCTGTATTGATGTTATGCCTGCGTAATTTTTCGGCATACTGGTAGCCCACTCCCCAAATATCTTCTACCGGGGTTTTTTGTAAAGCCTGTTGTATTCTTCCGGGAGTATCCAGTACCAGTACTCCTTGAGTGGCTTCTTTGTGTTTTTTGGATAAGCGATTAGCGACCTTACTTAATACTTTGGTAGCAGCTACGCCAATCGATACCTTGATACCTGTCCATTGCTCTACAGTATCTTTGAGATATACTGCGAATGCCTGTAATTCATCAGGCTTTATATGCGAGAGATCGATAAAGCATTCATCTACTGAATATACTTCTACGGTACCGGGCGGTAGTAGCATGCGTAAAGTTTCCATTACGCGCCAACTCAGATCGCCATATAAATTATAGTTAGATGAAAAAGTAGCTACTCCATATTTTTCAATCAGCGGCTTTGCTTTGAAATAAGGGCCGGCCATGGCTACTCCTAATTTCTTTGCTTCATCGCTTCGGGATATGATGCACCCGTCATTATTGCTTAATACCACAACCGGTTTATTCTGCAGTCGCGGCAGGAATAAGCGCTCGCATGAGCAGTAAAAGCTATTACAATCTACTATTGCTTTCAAAAGTTATGGTTAAATGGTTGTACTCATTTACGATTGCTCCTGCCATGTCAACTGTTCAGTATTGTGCAAAGCGTACAAGTGTGCGACGCAACAACTGCCTGATTTTGTTATGCTGCCGGGTATATCATTTATACTGTATGAATCGAATACACTACTACTCCCCAGGCAGCATAATTCGAAAACTCATCTACCTGAATATTGCCATATTTTTTATTTTCTGCTACTAGGGTAACGCCTTTTATATGCGTTTGCAAACGCCTTACCAAAAGTTCGCCATTGAGTATAGCAACAATGACCTTGCCGTTTACTGCTTTGATACTTCTGTCAACAATTAGCACATCGCCACTATGAATTCCCGCTTCTATCATCGAATCGCTGTTCATCCGGAAAAAGAAAGTAGCAGGTTTATTGCGGATCAGTTGCTCGTTCAGGTCTATTCCACGTTCCATATAATCGTCGGCTGCGGCGCCAAAACCGCTGGCATTGGCATTGGGAATATCCCATTGTTTAAATTGTTTGGAGCCTTTATAGGCAGCCCCGTACCATTGTTCCCCATCCATAAAATATATTTTGAAATGCTAAATTATTTAGTAAATTTATGCTAAAATAATTGTTACGCTAAAATTTTATTTATGGAAACGGGTTTGGTACAAAACAAATTATTTACGACTCCGCAGGTAAACGGATTTTTCGAATATTTACTGGTGGTACACCCTGATGAAGCCGTGTATGCAAAACTGATGGAAGAGAAGCAAGCTGTTTCTAACGAGTATCAGGCACCTGCTGCTATTAAAACAAAACCACATATTACCGTAGCTAATTTTTTAGCGAAAGAAGAAATGGAGCCTACCCTGATACGGTGGATGCATCGGATTATCAGTATGCAGAAAAGTTTTCGGGTAACGCTTGACCAATATAGTGGTTTTGCACCTCACACCATTTACCTGCGTGTACAGGATCATGCTCCTTTTCAACAAATGGTAAAAGAGCTCAAAGTAATCGATCAATACGTAAATGGGTATGGATGCCCTGCTATGTATCTTAGTACAAAACCACATTTAACTGTAGTAAGAAATTTATCTGCGGGCATTTATGAGCAAATCATCAGCGCTTATGCAAAAAAGGATTTTCAAGCCTCCTTTGATGTACATCAAGTAATCCTGTTACGCAGACAACACCAGTTTGATCGTTGTAAACAGGTAAATGTATTTGGATTGCAGCCGGTATAGTTTGGTCTTTGGATAGGGTACTTCACATTTGTTTTCGTTTGGTTATTGATTCATCTATGCAACCTGATATAGCATTTTCCTGCCCGGTTTCTGAATACCTGCTGGTATTAGAGCCCATTGAACATTTGTGTGATGAGATCATGCGGGTAAAAAAATATTTTGGAGATACTTACGATTGTATTTCATCTGTTGCTGGTAAACCCAATATTACCCTGGTTCGGTTTCAACAATATGATATGATGGAACCCCGTTTCTTACACCGCTTGCAATTAATAGCGGCAGAACAATCCTCCTTTCTGGTGGAATTGCATGATTTCGGTAGTTTTCCTTCTCATACCATTTTTCTCAATATAACTACCCAATCACAAATAATAGAACTCGTAAAATCTATTCGCCCAATACAGCACCTGCTGAAAATGGGTAAGGAACTCAAACCCCATTTTATTACAGAGCCTTATATATGCATAGCCAGAAAATTATTACCCTGGCAATATGAAAAAGGCTGGCTTGAGTTAAGTCATACCCATTTTAGTGGTAGGTTTCTGGCAGATCATTTTTTATTGCTGCGGAAAAGGGAAGGAGAGAAAAAATATGAGCTGGTAAGAAAGTTCAAATTACTAAATAGAAAAATAAGCACCATACAGGGTGAATTATTTACCTGATTCAACTCACTCCGATGTTGCTGCGCTTGTCACCCCTCGCTGCTTCGCAAAGAGGGGATAAATTCCCCTCTCTATTCAATAGAGACGGATGACAAGCGCAGCAACGTCGGGGTGAGTAAAATAAAAAATTATGGAAGAAACACAAAACGAAAACACCAACCCCTACCTGAAAGGCCGGGGAGCACAGTTTAATCCGAAGAACCGATTCCTGAAAAATGAAAAAATACGGGAACAGATTGAAAGTATCGATGATTGGACAGAGCCCAATGTATCAACTGTTTATCTGGAAGATCATGCAAAGAGCATTGTGAATAAAGTGGACAGTCCCGATGTTGGCATGTTTTACAGTATGAACCCTTACCAAGGATGCGAACATGGCTGTATTTATTGCTATGCAAGGAATGCGCATGAATATTGGGGATATAGTGCAGGACTTGATTTTGAACGGAAAATCATTGTAAAAAAGAATGCACCGGAATTGTTGCGAAAATTTCTAATGAACAAAAAATGGGAATGTGTACCCATCAGTTTGAGCGGGAACACTGATTGTTACCAACCTGCAGAAAAAAAATTCAGACTAACCAGGCAGATACTGGAAGTATGTAACGAGTTTAACCAGCCGGTAGGTATGATAACCAAAAATGCAGGAATACTCAGAGATATTCCTTTATTAAAGGAAATGGCAAAGAAAAAATTAGTGAGTGTATTGGTAAGCATTACTTCATTTAACGAAGATCTGAGAAGAGCGATGGAACCCAGAACCACCACGGCTGTACAAAGATTGCGTGTAATCAAAGAACTGAGTGAGGCAGGTGTGCGGATGGGTGTAATGCTGGGTCCCATGATACCCGGTTTAAATGAACATGAGATGCAAAGAATTATGGAGGCTGCCAGTGCCAATGGGGCTTGCTTCAGTGCCTATACTTTTATCAGGTTAAATGGAGCGATTAAACTGATTTTTCATGATTGGCTGTATAAAAATTTCCCGGACAGAGCAGATAAGGTCTGGCACCTGATTGAAAACGGGCATGGCGGAAAAGTAAATGATAGTAGGTATGGTATTCGGATGAGAGGAGAAGGGCCTATATCAGAACTGGTTAGGCAACAATTTAAGAAATACAATAAAATATATAAACTGAATGCGGAGAGATGGGAACTGGATTGCAGTCAATTTAGAAGACCGGGGGAACAGGGGGTTTTGTTTTGAATATAAGAATATGTTTTGTAAATTATTTTTGCAATACAATGGCTTCTGTTGTTACAGATTGTACAGTTTTGGTAATAGCTGGCTGGTTATTTTGTAAATGAATTGCTTTGGCTACACTATGATTACTTGTAAATTTTTCCCCTAATAATAATGCGATGGTTGCGGCAGTTTGTTTCAAATAAATTTGATCAGCTGTTTTGATTTCACCCAATGGGGCGATGCCCGGACCCAGCATGGCCTGCCAGATATCTCCTGACCCTTTTACAAAAAGATTATGTGCATACCAGGAGGTTGGTTTTTTGCCCCTGCCATGATCGGTTGTGATGATAAAACTGGTATTGTCTTTGTAAAATGGGTCTGTTTGAACATAGTACCATAGTTCAGCAATCATCTTATCTACATTGTTTGCCTGCTCAAGGTATTGATCATATTTACCCTGGTGAGCAAATTCATCAGTTTCACCAAGACCTAACATAACAACCCGCGGATGATTTGTTTCTATATATTCTTTGGCACTAAGAAAAGTTAGCTGGTCATAGCGACAATGTGTTTTTTGCTTTATATCTGCCTGTACCTGGTTGATATAAATATCGGTACTATCTTCTTCTCTAACCGCTTCATATCCACTGTTAATTTGCAGGGCATTTCTGTTTTCATTTAGAATATACGGAAAGATATTCCAGGAACTAAAAGCCACTACTTTCCCGGCATATTCAGGCTGGGTATTCAAATATTCAAGGATATTAATATTCTCATTAAATCTGGGAGTATTGGGAATTAATTTGGGATCGGGGTAACCTGTCAGCATTTCATTATATCCCGGATAGGAGATTTTATAAAAATTACTCACATTCATTTTATTCTCATAATTCCGGTTTCCGATGAGCTGCCCTTTCTTTGCAATTACATTCCAAAAAAAAGGCATTAATTTCTGCCTGCGTAATTCAGCAGTGCTGGCACCATATAAATCCTGCATCAATGCTGTATCCTTAACAAATTTTAGGTTATGTATCAAAGCAGTATCTGCGCCGTTAAATACTTCCTGCCAGCGGAATCCATCTGTAGTAATCAGGAATAAGTTCTTTGCCAGAGCGGGTCTTTGCGAAAAGACAGAAAAAGAGATCAATATAAATAATGCAAAAAGAGTGGTTTTCACTTTGTAGGTTTTACAAAAGAACCACTCTATTGTAAAGTGAATATTAGGTGCATATTAAGTTAGTGTTATGCAATCGGGAAAAGAAATGCGTAACCAAAGATTTCTGATAGTCTGCATTATTTGAACTTCAAATTCATCGAAATGATATTCGAATTCATTCCATTATTCTTTTCATAATGTCCATACCTGAGCTCGAGCATATTCAGGTGTTCTATCCCAAATACTCCTTTTGGAGGGGTTAAGCGAATACCGGTTCCATAAAAATGGCTCGTGAAGCCAGACAGATCATAATTACTAGTAAAATAAGTATCTGTGGTTTTATGTGCCTGATAAGCTGCAAAATAATCTACGGCAGTCTGCGTATAAAAGCGGTAAAATGGGGTAAGAGAAACAAAAGGAGTGAATTTTATAGATGTTTCCAGATTAAAAGTATGTGCTTTTAAACCCCAGTCATCCTGATAGTATCGGTAATATCCTCTTAGAATGATATTATCCCCGAGGAAATAATTGGCTCGAAATCCAACTGGCAACTTAAATCGTTTTCCAGGAAGATTTTCAACCTTCTCACTATTGTCGGTAAAATATACTCTGTGGAAAGGAAGCCCCAGATAACCCTGCTGGTAAATCAGGTCAACCAAAAAAGCAAGTTGTAAGCGCGTATTAACGATTTGGGAATAAGAAAATGAACTGCCAAAAGTGTTTCTCCCGGCCGTAGCATAATCCTCATGCCTAAGCGCAACACCGCCTGGTCTGAGTTCTATAGGGTAAACGAGTTTAAGATTATCTAAATAGGTAAATAATTTTGCACTAAACTCTCCGTTTCTATTCTTTGTTTTTTTTGAAAAGTTGATATTGCCGCCCCATGACATATAATCAAATTCATGTGAGATAGCACCCCCTGCACCAAAGCTGGTCCCTTTTTGTTCATTCTCTACAGTCCAGTTAGCAGAAGGGTAAATTCTTGTATCAGCATGAGAAGCAGAAGAATTCGCTTTTGAATCGATCATGTCCGAAGAAGCAGAAGTATAATGATCTACCCCCAACTCAAAATCATATGTATTTTTTCTTTTCTTTCTATCCCAGTTATAAAACTTGAGTTCAATAGAGTTTGAAATATCTGTCAGTTTTTCAGAACCAATGCCTCCTGTAACTGCGGAATTGTTACCATCCTGGTGATAATAACTGGAAATAAAATTGGCTTCTTCAAATGTTAATGCCCGGTTTTTGTATTTGGAAGAATCTACCGTTTTGCTTGTTTGTGAAAAAGCAGCCAGTAGTCCGATATATAAACCAATGATAGTTAGTGTAAGTTTTCTCATTACCTTTTTTTACTGATGAAATAGATCAATTGCAACCACAACCTCCACCGCTTTTGCCAGCGTTGGCACCCGAGGCGCCTTCGCGATAAGATTGAAAACTAAGCTCTGTCTTCTCAACTTTTCGATTGCCTAAAACCATTTCACCATCATTGATCCTGTTTTTTTGGTATTCTTTTACAGGGGAGCATGCGATCATTAGCAATGCCAGACCTATACTAAAAAGGAATAGAACCGATTTGTGGCCGAATTTGAAATCTGATTTTCTCATGGAATTAAAATTTATAAGTGCCACACTATTCAGGATTTTGTAAAGCAGGCTGGTTGGGGTTCATCGTTTTGGAAATATCGTCAATAAACTCGTCTATAGCCATCTTGGGATATCCCTCCCAACTCTTCAATACTTTTCCATCGGCGGTTAACAAAACAGTCAATGGAAATGCTCCAGAACTATTATAAGTATCTGCGAGTTTATCGTTTTGCTGCTGAAGGGGTTTCGGTAACTGGTTTTTCTTCTGACGAGGGAAATCAGCATTTACCAATACCAGGTTTTTGTCTGCAAAGGTTTTGAATGCAGGGCTTTCAAATACTTCGCTATGAAGTTTTATGCAAGGGCCACACCAGTCTGATCCAGAAAAACTCAACAAAATTGCCTTATGTTCTTGCACAGCCTGCTGCTTTGCTTTTTCAAAATTGGTTTCCCAGGTATTGAAGGAGCAACAAAAAATTATCAGAATACTTGCCAAAACGATTCTCATGTGTCTAAAGGTTTAGGTAAAAATAATGTTCTAACGTTGATTAAAATATGAGTTTTATCATATTAACAGGGATTTAGATACCGAATAGCTGCTTTTTGAAGTTAAAGAAACCTTAATATAGCTGAATGCTTTACTTGAAATTGCCTGTGGGCTTTCACCGCTAAGCTTTATTTTCGCTGTAAACCAACCCAAGTGATGGAAAAAACGATTGAGGCCATTGGCAAATTATTTGAACAAATAAGGAATACAAAGCCTGATAGAATTGAAAAACTGCCTCAAAGTGGAAGCGATAGGATTTATTTTCGGATTTATGCAGCGGCAGAGACTTTTATTGCCACCTATAACCTTAACCAACGGGAAACGCAAACCTTTATTTATTTCAGTCGGCATTTTAAAAATGCCTCATTACCGGTACCCGAAATCCTGGGTGTAAATGAAGAGGATACTGTTTATATACAGGAAGACCTGGGTACAGAATCATTATTGAATAAATTAGAGCAAAATGGGCATAATGAATATGTATATGGCCTGTTCCAGAAAAGTCTGTTGGAAATTGCACGACTGCAGGTTTTGGGTGATGCAAACCTGGATTATGATTGGTGCCTTACGGCCAAAGAATTTGGGAAACAGGCAATCATGAGCGACCTGCTTTATTTCAAATATTATTTTCTGGATACACTCCAGTTGCCTTATGATAAGCAGGCCATGCTGGATGATTTTGAAGCACTGGCCAGTTATCTTACCCGAACACAGTACAAGTATTTTATGTTTCGGGATTTCCAAAGCCGGAATATTATTGTTAAAAATGATCAGGTAAGTTTTATTGATTACCAGGGAGGAATGAAAGGAGCATTGCAATATGATGTTGCTTCCTTACTATGGCAGGCAAAAGCTGAATTGAGTGAGGAATGGAAAAACTCATTGTTGAATTACTATATGGATAGTATTGATGGTTTGCTTGAAAAACCTGTAGATAGAAATACTTTTGTTAGTCAGTATAACGGCTATGTATTGATCCGTTTATTACAGGTTATGGGTGCTTATGGATTCAGGGGTTTGTTTGAGCGGAAAGCGCATTTTTTAGCAAGTATACCACTGGCACTAAGGAACCTGAAATTTTTTATCCAACATAAAAGAATTGGTATTGTAACACCTGAATTTGATCGTGTATTAGGCTTGGTAGTAACAGATGAAATGATCGCACGCTTCGAAACCATTCAGGCAACGGA
>CAIYKV010000136.1 GCA_903926855.1 uncultured Bacteroidota bacterium
ATTTCAATTGCCTTTAATCATTTATACTCGGTCAAACTCATGCTAACCTGCTTTATGCATCTAAAAATTACGAGTTACCTGTATAGATTTTGTTGGATCAGCAAGTGTAATATCTACAACACCCTCTTTCATACTCAGAAAAATATCCGCCTGTTTGCTTAAATGCAGAATGGATTTTCCATTTTTTTCCATTCCCAAAAATCCTGTTGCTGATAATTTCTGAATACTTCCTTTCTTATCTATTTTAATTGCAGCCAGCCCTTTATAAGTACCACTGAAAGTATTGCCCTGATAAGTAAAACTAAAATTCGTTGCCGTATCGGTTTGAAGTGAGCTTATACTGGTAAAGGTGTAAGAACCTTCCTCATTCGCAACCCCATCTATTAATTCATTTTTATAGATTCCAAGTTTGGCGACATTTTCCATTGAAAAGGAGGTAGCCACAGATTTTGCAGCAATTTTATCCCATTCGCCAGTCATGTCCTTCCCATTAAAATCATGTGTTGCCTTACCTTCCAATAATAATTTACCGCCTTTGTTTACGTATTCCCGAAAAAAACTTGTTGTGCTTTCGTTTGCATTTTGGGGATTCAGGAAAATAACAGCATCAAATTGATACCCATTCAGAACAGGTTTCCCATCTTTATTGAGTTTCAATCGACCATCAGCAATCAGGTCAGTAGGTACTGAGGCATTCAGGTAACCACTGCTCCATAGCTGCATAGATTTCTTTTCCATTTCCAGTTTATCATTGATATCATATAAGCCTCTTTGGGTAGTATCCGGATACCAATTATATATTGCTTCCATCCCATATACCACCAACAATTTGATTTGAGGAAAGGGCGGATTGAATCTGTTTAGCATTCTGGCTGCGTTTTCAACTTTGTTTATTTTCAGCAGGGCAATTGGGTCATCAATAGATACGCCCCAGCCCTGTACATCATTAGCAGCATGATAATGCGTACGTACTCCAAATCTCAAATCATATAATGCTTTGGTCCAGATTTTATCCAGGCTTTTATCATAGTACATATTGTACATGGCATTCTTTGGATAGCTCATCCCAATTCCTATCTGAATAGGGATTGAGGTATTCTCATCGGTATGGCCGTAATCTCTTTTGATATTCCACCAGCTTACGCCTGTCTGCCATACTTCATCTTTATCAAGATTGTTATGAAAAGTGCTATGCAACCCGATAAAAGCGTCTTTCCCATATAGTTTTTTACCCAAATCATATACGGCTGCCTCTACACCTAAAGTAGCTGTTCTCAATAAGCGCATATACTCATTGATGGCTTTGATTCGAACAGCGGGTAGGCCTTGTGGTGCATATCGCATATCGAAAAGTATTTTATCCATATCCATACCACGTGTTTCCTTCATAACTTTTGCCATGCCTAAGGAATAGAGTCTCTCTCTAAACACATCATGTGTATTTTGCAGTATGGGTTGCCTGGCTATGGTCATATTTTTATATTCATCTAAGCCCACTGCATCAAAAGGGATATCACCATAGGCTTTAAAATCATCCAGCATTAGAGAATAAGCCTGACCTGAAAAATTACTGCATGAATTATAATAGTGTTGTGTAAGTATGAATGCGGTATAGCCACTAAAAGCTGCGCCTGCATGAATCGAAAGGTTGACAGAATGGATATCTCCTACTGAAGTAGCTTTTTGGGTAATCTCTTTTAAACTGTTGGGGTCATAAAAACCATTCCCGGTTTTTTTAAACGCATATATTTTAAATAACTCGCTCTTGATTACACTATTTGTATCTCTTGCACCCTTGGCTCTAACACGATAGTCCGCTTTACCCTCCTGATCCAGGACCACTTCGCCATCCTGTATCAGGCGGTCAGTATTTTCTATCAGGGTACCTTTATTGTTTTTCCAGATTTGTAAGCCAATCTTTAGTCCTTTCTGGTGGGCATACGCTACTAGTTTTGCAAAAACAGGGTGCATGGTTTGGATATCATGAAAATTACATCCGTCTCTTTCGGTAAGGTATATCAGCGTATACTTACTATATTTTACAAAACTATCTATCTTCCCTTTGTATCTTTCTTCGGGTAACATATTAGCGGCGAAAAACCAATAGGCAACTTGTGGGTGGTTCGTATTTTCAAAATGGTTTACATACCCAATTTTTGATTTCTGTGCAGGGCATATAAAGCTTAAACTTATCAGTATTGCTATTATTCCAAGTATTTTTTTTCTCATTTTCATTTTTTGTTTTATCGGTTTTTATTACCGCTTGCGGCCGCTTTCTTTGCTACCATCATCAAAACCGCTTTATCACTCCATTCCTGCGTATGCCCAGCCATTGGTGTAAATTTTATAATTGCATCCGATTTTGGATTTTCAGTCTTTTCAATAAATTTCTGTAAGAACCGCGTGGCTACATTCGAGTACAAGCCATCCATATCTCCAGTCCATATCCATATTTTACCTTGCAATTTGGGCCCCAGTATTGTCCAGTTTTTTTCTAATACTTTCTTCAAATCATATTTCTCCCATTGCATCGCTATAGTGTGATCAATCTTTCCGGTAACAGGGTCAAACATTAAAGAGGGTAAGCCATCAGCAGCTTTTGGACCAAATACAGCATTGTATGCTCCAAATTGCCCTCCGGAAACACGGTAATCACCAGTTACACTGTTTATATTCTCCCCTGCTATCCAATCTTTCATAGAAAAAGTGGGTTCCCCATAAATGGTTCTTCTACCCGGTTGCAGATACCCATATTTATTGTAGAAGATAGTTGAATCATGATAGATATCGATTAAACCATAGTGCTCAAAATCAACTGGGTCGGGACTATATGACCATGTACCATCAAAGAAATCAGGATAAAATATCTGTAGTCCTAAAGCTACCCATCCCCCTGTTGATCTGCCAGCGAGATACCTCATTTTTGAGGAAGGTTGATAGTGAACAAGCTTCTCGATTTCAGGGATTAATTCTTCGGTCAATGCTTTACCACAGGGGCCATTATTATCTGAATCAACCTGGTAGGTATCTCCAAAAGGTCCCTGCGAATCGAGAAATACATAAATCACCTGTGGGGCATCTTTCGTAAACCACCAATCCGTAAATTCCTTTTTGTTAATTGTTCCGTTAATCTGATCAAATCTGCCATTTAAACCTGGTGCCCGATAACAGATCGGATAGTTTTTATCAGGGTTTTCAAAATAACCAGAAGGCAAAAGTATTGATGCTTTCAGGTACCGGGGATTGCCAAAAAATTCAGATAAATACCTACTTTTTATTTCAATCGTTTTTACGAAAGGATGATTAACAACAACTGCTGGTGTAACCAGTTTATTTAAAACAAGATCCAGCTTTGTTTTACTCCCCAAAGTAAAGGAGTCGATCTCACTATATAAATTCCCTGCAACTCTATCGTTCCCGTCGGCAACATTTTGTTTATACAGCACCTGGCAATAAAATTTTTCGGAAATATGCCCTTTTAATTTCTCCACCCCATTGACCAATACATTTTTTTGCTTTGTAGTAAAAACAAAAGGCTTGGAAGGATCCCAATTTTCTGCGGTGACTCCGATGACTTCTTCGGGTTTACTTGTAGTTCCCGGGGTAATTAGTCCAGTTACCCGAACAACTAAACGCCCGGTTTTTACAAATGAAGGCCTGATCTCGGGAGAAACAGAAATTGAGATTTTAAAAGAACCGGGCTCCTGTGCCAATGAAAAAAAGCAGCAGAGAATAAAGAACACTGAAAGAAATTTATACA
>CAIYKV010000137.1 GCA_903926855.1 uncultured Bacteroidota bacterium
GGCAAATAGGGAAGAAGAATTTCTTCGGGTACCGGATAATTCAGCATAGCCAGGTATTCCCAGGTTGCTGTAAGAAAAACTGATTTTTTATCCATGATTATCAATAGGTTACATGTATAACAACCATTTTCTGACTTAGTTGAGGTTTAAGCAAAATGCTGTCTAGAAAAAATATTTACAAAATAGTTTGGTTTATAAAATAAACTACTCTATGTTTGTTTCATCAAATTAATAACTGATGAGAAAATTTCTAATCCTGCTCCTGATAATGCTGACAGCAGGCTGGGTAAATGCCCAGGTAAAAATTAACGGAACTGTAAAAGATAATCACGGACATATTATTGCAGGAGCCAGTATCCAGGTAAAAGGCTCTTATGATGGGGGAGTAAGTGATTCTACCAGTCATTTTTCTTTTAAGACTTTTGAAAAAGGAGAACAAATTCTGATCGTAACCAATATTGGCTATAAATCTATTGAACAGAAGATTACTATCGGCACCGAACCAATTGAGATCGCTTTCAGCTTAAAAGAAGAAATCAGCGAATTAAAAGCGGTGGTGGTTACAGCGGGTAGTTTTGAAGCCGGCGATAAAAAAAGGGCGGCAACAGTATTAAGTTCTTTGGATGTGGTTACTACAGGTGGTGCAAATGCAGATATTACGGCAGTGATCAAAACATTGCCAGGTGCACAGCAGGTAGGCGATAAGGAAGGACTTTTTGTAAGAGGCGGAGATGGATCTGAAACAAAGCAATATATAGATGGTACTTTAGTAAACAATCCCTATTTCACCAGCGTACCTGATCTGGCACAGCGTGGACGTTTTTCCCCGTTTTTATTTAAAGGAACGGTTTTCAGTACAGGAGGATATTCGGCTTTGTACGGACAAGCATTATCATCTGCTTTGATCCTGGAAAGCATCGATATACCTGATCGTTCTGAAGCAAATGCTTCTATTTCTCCCATCTTTTTGGGAGGAGGATTACAGGAAGTTGCCAAAGACAAAAAATCATCGTGGGGAATTACCTATAACTATACAGATCTACGGGCTTATTTTTCGTTGGTAAAGCAAAACCCAGATTATTTCCAGATCCCCTTCTTTCATGCTGCGGATGCCAACTTTCGTATCAAAACAAAAAAAGGGGGCATGATAAAATACTATACCACATTTGCTGCCAATCAACTCGGCCTGCGCAGACCCAATATTGATAATCCTAATCTCAAAAATGCATTTGCATTACAGAATACCAACTGGTACAATAATATCAGCTGGAGAGAAAACCTGGGCAATGGTTGGAAAATGAATTTGGGTGGTGGCTATAGTACAGATCACAATATCATTTCACAACAAATACAGAACCAGTCTAACTTACCTGTAGTAACCGGATTTAACTGGATAGATACCACTAATTTTAATCTTACTACCAGAGGAGATCTGGCTCAGATAAAAGCGGTATTTGATAAAAGGCTAAGTGGAATCAGTGTGATTCGTTTTGGAGGAGAATACCAGTATAGCTATAACAAATCTGATTACAATAACTATACGGCATTACTGCCTGATCATTTTAAAGCCTTGTTTAGTGAAGCGGATTTATATATCACCAATGACCTGGCAGCTAAGATTGGCGCAAGATTTGAACAATCTTCCCTGCTCAATAAAGCCAATCTGGCACCAAGACTTTCCATGGCCTATAAAACAGGAAAGGGCGCCCAGATGAGTATAGCCTATGGGGAGTTTTATCAGAAACCTGAGAATACTTATTTATATGCTACCACACAGTTTGGCTATCAGCGAGCCACCCATTATATCATCAACTATATTAAGAATACCACATTGCAAACTTTTCGGGTAGAAGCTTACTATAAAAAATATAATGAGCTCGTAAAAACCTTCCCCGCATATAACAATAATGGAAACGGGTATGCACAAGGTGTTGAATTATTCTGGAGAGATAAAAAAACATTCCAGGGCCTGGATTATTGGATCAGTTATTCTTACCTGGATACCAAACGTAATTAACTGAACTATCCCAAAAGTTTACAACCCAATTTTGCAGCCAATCATACTGCATCACTGGTACTTAAGAGATTCTTTAGTTCCATTAATACCGGATTCAATTTCACGTATTCTTATGCGACCGGCAGGCCATATTATAACCTAATGCAGAATGGAAATACCTATACCATTGCCGATCAGGGTAAAACGATCGATTATAATAGTCTTGGTTTTAGTATGAATTATTTAACCAGTATGGGAAAAGCGTATGCCGTATTTGTTGCTTCAGCAACGAATGTGTTAAACAGTAACCTGATCTATGGATACAATTATTCACATGATGGATTAAATAAAGAAGCCATAACACCTGCAGCACCCAGGTTCTTTTTTATCGGCGTGTTTTTAAGCTGGGGGGTTGACAGAAGGCAGGATGCCATCAATAATAATTTATAACCTATTTTAAAAAATATAAAATATACTATCATGACAACTGAACAACAAAAAGACGAACAACTTTGGAAAATGGCTAAAGCAAGAGTGGCATTTCGCTGGAGTCTGGCCAGTTACCTGATCGTAAATGCCATGCTGATTGGTATCTGGTTTTTTACCACGGGTGTCGATTCCTATTTCTGGCCTGTTTGGACAATGATGGGCTGGGGCGTAGGTATTGCATTCCAGTATTTTCATGCATTTCATGGAAACCAGATCAATTCTGTAGAACAGGAATATCAAAAATTAAAAAATAACCAATTCAAATAATCACTTAAACCAAAACCAATTGTATGAAACAATTACTCATCATCGTAAGTATGTTCTTTGTCGGAATGGCAGTTGCCCAATCAAAATATGAATCTGCCATGGCCAAAGGACTGGAACAAATGAAAGCAGCCAATACAGCAGAAGATATGAGCGCCGCTTCTGCCTTCTTTGAAAGAATTGGCGATGCAGAAAAGGATAAATGGCTGCCTTACTATTATGCTGCCCAATCAAATATCTATGCCGGTTGGATGAACCCCAAAGCGGATAAAGATAAAGTAGGTGAAAAAAGTAAAGACCTGATTGCTAAGGCCGAAGCAATTGAGCATAACTCTGAATTGTATTGTCTTAAGCAAATGGCTTCCATTCTTGAAATGATGGTAGATCCCATGACTCGTTACCAAACCTATGGTGCAGAAGCAAAAAATGCTTTGGAAGAAGCCCAAAAAGCCGATCCTAATAATCCAAGAATTTATTTACTGGATGGACAAACACTAATGAATACACCAGAAGCATTTGGGGGTGGGAAAGCTGTTGCAAAAAAATTATTCGAAAAATCTCTGGAATTATTCAAAACATTTAAACCGGCATCGCCTTTACACCCGAATTGGGGTAAGGACCAGGCAGAAAAACTATTGGCTGCCTGTCAGTAATATGTGCATCTAATACAGCAGTGGTTAACCAACCACTGCTACCTTTAATTATTAACATTACCACATGCTTTCTCTTTTTAAAAGCTTACTGATTTTACATATTGCCGGTGGCACTGCCGGTCTCATCAGTGGTACCATTGCTGCTTCAGCAAAAAAAGGGAGTAAGCTTCATAAAATTAGCGGAGTTATTTTTTTCTGGGGTATGCTGATCGCTTCATTAGATGCATTAGTATTAAGTAACTTACCGGAGCATCATAATTTATTCCTGTTTGCTGTAGGTGGGTTTACGCTTTATATGATTAGTAGTGGGTATAGGATTGTATATGTTAAAAGAAAATTGAAACAGCCCATCCATTCGTTTACCCTTTTGGATTATGCCATTCCTGTATTCGGGTTATTGTTTGGCCTGTTCTTACTAATTATGGGGGCACTTACTATGCGAGAGGGTAGCAGTTTTGGCATTGTACCAATTGTATTTGGATTAATTAGTATCAATTTTGCGAGAAAGGATTTTATCCTACTATCTGGAAAAGAGTCTGTTAAAGCTTCCTGGATGCGTAACCATATTATTCGGATGATGGGCGCGATGATTGCATCGTATACTGCTTTCCTGGTCGTAAATGTAAAATTTCAACCCAACTGGGTACTCTGGCTGGCACCAACCCTGTTAGGTAGTGTATTGATCACTTACTTTGTTAGAAAATATACTACTCATAAAAAAAAGCAAACAGATTAACTGGACAAAAACTACCGCTATGGAAAATACCAACGATTTTACCCCGGAAGAAAGTCTGCATCTGATCCGGACCATGATCACAAAAACGAAAACATCCGTTGCGGCAGATAGTTTTTACCTCCTGTTTTGGGGATGGCTGGTGTTTGCTTCCTGTATCATTGAGTATGTATTGAAAGTGATGGTACATTATCCCAATCATTATATCATCTGGTGGTTAATGCCTATCGGTGGTATCATTAGCGCGATCTATGGAGCACGACAGTCTAAAAAGCAAAGAGTCAAAACTTTTGTAGAAGAAGCCCTGGATTATTTATGGATAAGTCTGGCTTTATCTTTTGTTACGCTGGTTTTGATCAATATATTCAGTAGTGCCTGGCAGACTGCATTTACTTATTATATTCTCCTTTATGCGATCGGCACATTTGTTACGGGTAAACTCATTCGATTCAGGCCATTGGTTATTGGCGGGATACTTAATTTTATCTTTGCAGTCATTTCAGTGAGATTTGATTACGATAACCAGTTATTGCTTGGCGGAGTCGCCATATTAACCAGCTATATTATCCCCGGATATTTATTGCGTAACAAATACAGACAAAAAGAAAATTAGTTTATGGAAGATCAAAAACCACTTACAGAGCAGGAAAGTTTAGAACTGATCACCAAAATGATCCATAAAGCCAAGAATGGTTTTCACGAAAGTGGAACCAGTGCTATTTTATGGGGAACGGTGGTAGGCATAGCTGGTCTGGTAAGCTTTTCAGAAATACAATGGAATTTTTCGATTGGCTTTGATATCTGGCTGATTACACTGATTGCCATTATTCCACAAATTGTTATTTCTATCAGACAGGCGAGACAAAGAAAAGTGGTTAAGTATGAAGAATCATCCGTAAATGCCATCTGGCTGGTATTTGGAATCAGTATTTTTGCATTGTCTTTTTATAATAATGTGATACCAGGAATTTCCGATAAATTTTTTGCTTCCGATGGATTTGAATTACTGATTAAAAACACTAAAACAGGAGAGAGTAAACATTTTGTGCCTTATATCCTGAGCGCCTCTTCTCTTTTTTTACTGTTATATGGAATGCCCACCCTGGCCACAGGAATCGCTACCAAATTCCGCCCTATGATCATAGGCGGTATACTATGTTATATATATTTTCTGATCTCCTGTTATACGCCCTCTAAATATGATTTGTTATTAAATGGGATAGCGGGAATTACCAATTGGTTAATACCCGGGTTGATCTTGCGTAAATGTTATTTAAAAGACAGGAAGGAAAATGTTTAAAGAGCTGGACCCAATATTACATTCACAACTACGTCTCGCAGTGATGAGCTTGCTCATTGCTGTAAAAGAAGCCGACTTTACCTATATCCGTGAAAAAACAAATTCCACGGCAGGTAACCTAAGTGTACAGGTTCAAAAACTCAAAGAAGCCGGTTATATCGATGTGATCAAACAATTCAAAGACAATTACCCCCAAACCACCTGCAAAATCACGCCCAAAGGAATTGAAGCCTTTGAAGAATACGTAAAAGCATTACAACAGTATTTACAGGCGGGGAAAGAGGGGTAGGATTATCGGGTCATTGGGTATAGGGTGTTTTATAAAGGTCGTAAACATGTAACTCTTAACCCGTAACTCGCAACTTTCCCGCCTTCCCTCTCCGAACAGTTTTAGCATATCTTTGTTATTATTGAATAAGATGGGAACCATTGTTAAAGTAAGCGGACTTACCAAATCGTTTAAGCATAATACAGCCGTAAACGATCTTTCATTTTCTGTGAATGAAGGAGATGTGTATGGATTCCTTGGTCAGAATGGCGCAGGTAAGAGTACAACCATCCGTATGCTGGTAACTTTGATTGCACCAACAGCGGGTGAAATTGAGATTTTTGGAATGCCCCTGAATAAAAACAGGATTGAGATACTCAGGCAAATTGGGGCTGTGATTGAGAAGCCGGATGTATATAAGTATTTGTCCGCATTCGAAAACCTATCATTATTTGCCCGTCTCAGCGGCGTTTCCTTACCTGATGCTAAATTGATGGATCAGTTAGACAAAGTGGGTTTGGCTCATAGAGCAAAAGATACCGTCAAAACTTTTTCGCAGGGTATGAAACAGCGATTGGGTATAGCCATAGCCCTGGTGCATGACCCACGCCTGATTATTTTAGATGAACCTACCAATGGTTTAGATCCACAAGGTATAGCCGATATCAGGAACCTGATTCTTCATTTGAGCAGGGATTTGCAAAAGACCGTGATTGTTTCTTCTCACTTGCTAAATGAAATTGAACAGGTAGCATCGCGTGTTTTAATCATTGATAAAGGAAAAAAAATTGTTGAAGGGAATGCCCTGGATCTTTTTGATCCGGCGCAGACCATCGTTGAACTGCAAACATTCGATAACCAGTATGCATTGGAGCAACTAGAGATCAGTTCCTGGGCTCAGCACCTGCAACCTCAAAGAGATTCAGCCATTCTGATCAAAATTGACAGGTTACAGATCCCGCAATTACATCGTGACCTGGTAGATATGGATATACAACTGCTTTCTATACAACCCAGGCATTCGCTGGAAGATTATTTTTTACAGGTAACATCAGCCAACCAACATGTGGACACTTATTCAAGTTGAATTATATAAAATATTCAGAAGACCCAGAACCTATATTGCATTTATAGCAGTAGCCGGGTTGATAGGTGTTATCCAATTTGGCCTGAAACTGGATGGGGATGCCTATGTGGGTTTTATGATGCGGGATATTACTTCTTCACTTACGGTAGAAGGAAAAATATTGAATGGATACCAGGTTTGTTATATCGTACTACAGATCTTGTTAATTCATGTGCCCTTATTAATTGCATTAGTAGCAGCTGATATGATATCCGGAGAAGCCAATATGGGCACCCTTCGTATCATGCTCACAAAACCCATGAGCAGAACCCATTTCCTACTGGCTAAATTTTTAGCGGCAGTTGTCTATACCTTGCTATTATTGGTTTGGCTGGCCATTTTGGCTTTATTCCTGAATATGCTTTTGTTTGGTGTAGATGATCTCTTTCTTTTAAAATCTCAATATGTGGTCTTGCTTAAGAAAGATGATATTTTCTGGCGCTATGCCTGGGCATTTGGTTTTGCGGCATTATCCATGACCACCGTTGCCTCATTGGGGTTCCTGTTTTCTCAATTTGCAGAAAATTCAATCGGGCCGATTGTAGCCACGATGAGTGTGATCATATTTTTTACCATTCTCAGCACTTTGAATATCCCGATATTCAATAAAGTAAAACCCTTTCTCTTTACCACACATATGATTGGCTGGAAAGAATTTTTTGATATCAAAGTAAATGATGCGAATGAATCTATCAAGGGTAGTATTCAAAATCCGCAGAAGATTATCACCTCAGCGATTGTACTGTTTCTGCATATTATCGGATTTGTTACCGCTTCAGTTTTGGTATTCAGGAAAAAAGATGTGCTGAGTTAATGTATCAAATTCAAATAATGTATTGTTAGGTAGAGAAGCTAAAGAGTAACTGTAAAAATTGATGAAAAAATGCGTAAAATAGTTTTCGTTTATATATTCCTTTTAGTGTCTTTTTCATCCTATAGTCAGGATATGACCGCATTGATTATGCGGGTAAAAGCAAAACTGGATCAGGTGAATGATTATGAGGCAGATGGACGAATGAAAACAGATGTCTCTTTTATCAAAGCGCCGATAGGAAAAGTGAAAGTATATTTTAAGAAGCCCAATAAATTCAGATTAAAAAAGGATGGCGGCATTTCTCTCTTACCCAAAGGAGGCGTTTCTGTAAATATGAATTCCATTTTTGCCACGAGCGATTTTGTAGCATTGGCAGCCGGTGAAGCGATTATTGGTGGTAGTAAAACCAGAATTGTAAAACTACTGCCCGCTAATGAAAATAGTGATATTGTATTAACCACTATGTATATTGATGAAACCAATCTGCTCGTAAAAAAAGCCGTAACTACTACCCGCGAAAACGGAACTTATGAGATTGAAATGAGTTATGGTCAATACACACAATACGGACTTCCCGATAAAGTGGTGTTTACTTTTAATACCAAAGATTATAAATTACCAAAAGGCATAACACTGGAGTTCAATGATGAAGAGAAACCACTTTCAGAAGCAGATAAAATGAAGAATAAAAAAGGAAGAGTAGAAATTACCTATACCAACTACCAAATCAATAAAGGAGTTCCGGATGCTGTTTTTAAATGATAATTTGCGGGATAGTAATTGAGTGAGTTTCCTCAAAATACTTCAATGCTCCAGCTTCTTTCAAATTCCTGTCCGGCTTCTAAATGTTGAATCCCTTCTTTTTGGGTTAGCTCTGAATTTGTTTCTACGCTATCTGCAATACCACACCAGGGTTCAATACAAACAAAATCTGCATTCTTAGCACTCCAAATACCCATAAAAGGAAATCCGCTGAAATGAACTTTTACGCCATGAGTGGTTTTATCACTTAATAAAGAAATCGAAGATGAGTGCAGGTGTTTGAACACAAGTGCATCACCATGAAACAACTCTTTGGTAAGCGGAAGTACATTTGAATTATCCAGCACTACAATCGATAAAGTTTCTACCAATCCATCAGCCGACAAGGGCCATTTACCGGTAGTTTCTTTTTTATTAAAGGCAAGATAATAGTCAGTATATTTTGTGCCGTTTACCAAAGGTACTGCAAAAGCAGGATGGGCACCTACTGAAAAATACATGGCAGTCTCACCCGCATTTTCTACCAGGTATTTGATATTCAATTTTTGCTCATCCAATGTATATAAAACAGAAAATCGAAATTCGAAGGGATACACTTTTTCGGTTTCAGCATCCGGTTCAATGGTAAATTGGATACTATTGGGCGATTGGGCAGTTACCGTAAATAATTTTTCTCTGGCAAATCCATGTCTGCCTAAAAAATAAGTACTGCCATTATACTGGTAACTATTGTTTTTCAGTCCGCCTACAATGGGAAACAATACCGGACTTTTTTTACCCCAGAAAACAGGATCACCATTCCACATATATTCCAACTGGTAAGTAGTATGGAAAATACTTTGAATTTCTGCTCCTTTTGCCGCAATGCTTACCCGTAATGGCCCGTTGCTGATATGATACATAATTCCTTATTAACCTTCTGCTTCTTCAATTCTTTCATCTACCGCATTCGCTATCATACGTGCGCTGATCTTCTTTAAAGGATTTAAACGCATCTGTGCATAGCCAAAACGTTTTCTGCTGATTTCGATACATTCAAAGATGGCTTCCAGAAAAGAACTGTGGTCAGCCTTATCCTTACCTGCAATATCAAATGCGGTTCCATGGTCGGGACTGGTTCTGATACCCGGTAAACCGGCTGTATAATTGATCCCTTCTCCCAAGGCTAGTGATTTGAATGGAATCAGTCCCTGATCATGATACATTGCCAAAACCGCATCAAATTTTTCAAACTGCCCGCGTGCGAAAAATGCATCTGCACTATAAGGTCCAAATACCATCATACTATGTTTGGCTTCTTTAATAGCGGGTTTGATGATGGTTTCTTCTTCATTGCCAATTAATCCTTCATCACCTGCATGCGGGTTTAATCCCAATACGGCAATCCTGGGTTTATCAACGCCAAAATCTTTTTGAAGACTGCTATGAATAATCTTTAGTTTACTGATGATATTCTCCTTGGTAATATGCTTTGCAATCTCTGCAACCGGTATATGTTCGGTTACCAACCCTACCCGCATATTAGTGGCTACCATTAACATCACTACATCATTCACCCCAAAAATATCTTTGAAATAAGGTGTGTGACCGGAATACTGAAATGCCTCCGACTGGATATTCTTTTTATGAATAGGGGCTGTTACCAATCCCTGTATAAGTCCTTCTTTCAGCGCTTTTGTTGCTTCCTGTAAAGAGATTAATGCATATTTTCCGCCGGTTTCAGTTAATTGTCCGGGTGTAATCGCCACTTCCTCTTCCCAGCAATTGAACACATTCACCTGTTTGGGATTAAGGCGGTTCAACTCTTTAACATTGGAATAGTTGAAATTATAGTCGGGTAATCCCTTACGATAAAAATTCAGGCTCTTATTGCTGCAGAAAATAACCGGTGTACAAAACTCAAGGATTCGATTATCGGATAAGCTCTTTATGATCAGTTCAATCCCAATCCCATTCAGATCTCCGCAGGTAAACCCAATAACAGGCTTTTGCAATTCGTTACTCATTTCAGGTATTTAGTTGGTAAAAATAGGAAGAATAAGGCAGGGGGCAAAGAGTATAAATGATTGGGAATGCTTTGGGGATTTCCCGCTAACGGCGGGATTGGTTTAGGGTTGGGGGTTTAGCGTTGTTTGGTGTTTGGAGTTTGGGGTTTGGGGTTGTTTAGGGTTGGTAGGTTCTTTGATAAAGTCTGATTACTGGTGGTATTGTGTATTTTTGCGGGAATGCAGTATACTCTAAAAAAATCACTGGGTCAGCATTTCCTGAAGGATGAGTCTGTTTGTAAAAGAATTCTCTCTGCTTTACAGGAAACCCGGTTTCAGCAATTGGTGGAAGTGGGTCCGGGAGGTGGGGCATTGACTAAATATTTATTGCCGATACCCGCTATTGATTTTATAGCCGTGGAACTGGACCATGAAAAAGTTGTATTTCTTGAAACGACCTATCCGCATATAAAGGGAAAAATCATAGAGAAAAGTATTTTAGACATAGAAGCTCCTTTTGAAGGGTCTTTTACCGTGGTAGGTAATTTTCCTTACAACATTTCTTCACAAATACTGTTTAAGGTATTGGAATGGAAAGAACAGGTGCCTGTTATGATCGGGATGTTC
Organism: uncultured Bacteroidota bacterium; assembly: GCA_903926855.1. Taxonomy (GTDB): domain Bacteria; phylum Bacteroidota; class Bacteroidia; order Chitinophagales; family Chitinophagaceae; genus Sediminibacterium. The sequence goes on from CAIYKV010000137.1 coordinate 11,018, forward strand.
CAGAAAGAAGTTGCCCAGCGAATTGTTTCTCAGCCGGGCACAAAAGTATACGGAATACTAAGTGTGCTGGTACAGGCATTTTATGAAGTGGAATATTTATTTGATGTGCCTCCGGAAAGTTTTACACCACCGCCTAAAGTAATGAGCGGTGTAATCAGGTTAACACGAAAAGTAAATCCAATAGTTGTAAAATCCGAAAAAGCACTAACGATTTTGGTAAAAGCCGCATTTAACCAGCGAAGAAAAATGTTACGCAATGCAGTAAAAGGTTTGTTTGATGAAGAAATACTGCATGATGAAATATTTAATAAAAGAGCCGAGCAATTAAGTATTCAACAATTTGCGGCCCTTACATTTACGATGCGATAATCCGGTTTCAGTTGAATGAATTGCCATAAAAAAAATACATGACTCCTAAAATTATTATAACTGCCAAAGTTCACGATTACCTGCTGCAAACACTAACTAAAGCAGGCTTTGAAGTGATCTACCTCCCCGCTATCAGTTATGAGGAATTGTTGGCTCTTATAGAGGATGCGGTTGGACTGGTAGTAACTACCCGTTTGCGGGTTGACAAGAAAATGATTGACAAAGCCCCCGGTTTACAATGGATTGGCAGATTGGGTAGTGGTATGGAATTGGTGGATACAGCTTATGCTTCGGCAAAGGGGATTAGATGTGTTAGCAGTCCGGAAGGAAACCGCAATGCCGTTGCTGAGCATGAGCTTGGCATCTTATTGAGTTTGATGAACAAAATCAAAAGAAGTTACCTCGAAATAAAAGATGGGAAATGGATACGTGATGCCAACCGTGCTGATGAATTAACGGGTAAAACAGTAGGCATTATTGGATATGGAAATACCGGTTCTGCTTTTGCTAAATTACTTTCCTCTTTTGATGTAACCGTACTGGCCAATGATGTATACAAATCAGGTTTCGCCAAAGGATATATACGGGAAGCGGCGCTTGATCAGATAGCGCGTTATGCAGATGTGATCAGTTTACATGTTCCCCTTACGGATGAAACGGTATATATGGCGGATGATGCTTTTTTTAATTCGCTGGAGCAAGAACCTTATTTCCTGAATACCAGCAGGGGAAAAATAACCAATACCAAGGCCTTGATCAGGGCATTGAAAAGCGGAAAGATCAGGGGCGCAGGGCTTGATGTATTGGAGAATGAAAAACTGGAAACCTATACCCCCGATGAGCAGGCCGATCTTGATTGGCTTTTGGAGCAAACCAATGTAATCATCACACCCCATATTGCCGGGTATAGTCATGAAGCATTTTATCGAATGGCTAAAGTTTTATTGGAGAAATTGGGTATTTAATACCCTAAATAGATCAGGGTAAGTGCCAGTGTATCATAAAAAGCATGGAAAATCATCCCATACCAAAGATTTCCTTTAAAGTGGTTTAGTAAGAAGCTACAAAGAAAACCAAAAAGAGTGGCATGGATTACTCCGCTGGCACCTTGCTGAATATGATATAAGCCGAATAGTAAACTGGTAATACATGATGCGAGTAGAAAACCATATTTTTTCGTTTTGAATAATTCTGCAAAACGGGACTGGATAAAACCTCTAAAAATAATTTCTTCATATCCTCCGCCTACTAACCACGCAGCCAATACGATGAACAGATAATTAATAAAATGTTTTCTGATGAAATAAAAATCTGAAACATCAGCATCAGTAATATGAAAAGTATAACTAAGCAATGGCTGTATCAAAAAGTGGTATAAAGAAATCCATCCAATAGCCACAGCCAAACCAATCGGAATTATTTTTATTGAGAAATCACTAAAGCGAAAGCCTGTAACGGAAAATGGGGCCTGCTGTAATTTCAAAACGCCTATTACCAGCAAGAGACATATAGGAGCATAGGTAAAAAAGGGAAACGGGCCATAATGCGGTAACAGTAATAGTAAAACAATAGCTGCAAGATTAAGCGTAACGAAAAATGGTTTTTTCATTTGCATTATTGCCCAAATTTTTTCAGTTGATCAATATATAATTCCTGGAGTTCTTCAGTACGGATCTTTAATAAAGCTGCGGTAGACAAAAGGACTGGCAATTCCTTTTCCAGAAATATCGATTTTCGATAAGCGATTACTTTTTCATAACCACCCATAGATAAAAAGAAGCCAATACCGCGTTTATTTTCTATAATGAATAGGCTTTCCAGTAAATCATAACTTCTCATAACGGTATTTGGATTTACTGATAATTCTAAGGCAAAATCCCTGACCGAAGGAATGCGCTCACCTTCTATGAATTTTTTCAATAAAACCCGTTCGCAAAAGATATCTGCGATCTGTTCATAAATGCTATGCTTAGTGGTAAACTCCATGATAAAACCCGGCTTGTTTTGAGCCCAACGATAATCTAAATCGGAGCCTTGAATCAGTTAAAACGGATCATTAGGGCAAATTTAGTGTATTACATAATTAATACACTAATATATTGATTATTTAAATTATTTTTCTCCTAACCAGCTATTCTTACGCCGATTGGGAAAGATTTTTTATTTTTACCGACTGCAACGCTGCAATCAAATGTGGCGTTGTATTTTTTTTACCTCTTTTAAACCGATTGATTATGAGTGATGCTAATATGTATGTTACAAAAGAGACATTTGAAAAAATGCGGGAAGAGTTGCATAAGATGAAATCTGTGGATCGTCCGGCTTCTTCACGCGCCATAGCCGAGGCTCGGGAAAAAGGGGATTTGAAAGAAAATGCCGAATACGATGCTGCCAAAGAAGCCCAGGGAATGCTCGAAGCCAAAATCAAACAATTGGAAGGTGTGATTGCCAACGCCAAAATTGTAGACACCAATTCCATTGATACCAGCAAAGTAACCATCCTTACCAAAGTAACCATTACCAATATGGCCACTAAAAAAACAGTTACTTACCAGATTGTGGGCGAAAAAGAAGCCGACCTGAAATTGGGAAAGATTTCTGCAGGCTCACCGATTGGTAAAGGACTGATGGGAAAAGTAAAAGGAGAAGTGGCTGAAATTCAGGCACCCAATGGTGTTATGAAATTCAGGGTGGAAGAAATTACCGTATAAAGCAAATTATACTCAAATAGGAGAAAGAATGCGTTAACCCCGGTTAGCGCATTCTTTTTTGTACTTAGCCTGAAATTTCTCAATTTCCCTCTACAATTTTATTACCATGACCCTATTCTCAAAAATCATCGCCGGCGAAATTCCCTCTTATAAAATTGCAGAGAATAAAAAATTTTATGCTTTCCTCGATATATTCCCTATGGTAAAGGGGCATGTACTGGTAGTACCCAAAATAGAAACCGATATTTTCTTTGACTTAACTGATGATTATCTTTCAGAGATTCTTTTATTTTCCAAACCCATTGCACAAGCCATCGAAAAAGCTTTTCCCTGCAACCGCTGTGGTATCAGTGTTGCCGGATTAGAAGTACCCCATGCACATCTTCACCTGATTCCAATCAACTCAGCGGATGACCTCAATTTTACCCGCCCCAAACTCAAATTATCCATAGAAGAATTCAAACAAGTGCAAAACGCGATTGTTTCTTTACTCTGATTGACTAAGTCAAAATTCAAAAATCAGAATTTAAAAGAATTACTACTACTTATAACTTACAACCTATTACTTAGAACTCTTAATACGCGAAGGGTTTTTAGCAATAAAATCATCCCAGCCTTTTAAGCCTTTTACAGTAGCGCCCAGTGGCGAAGTGCTTTGGTAGTGATGGCATAAAGCTACAGCCAATGCATCGGTGGCATCGAAATATTGGGGCTTTTCTTCAATTTGTAAAATACGTTGTAGCATTTTCCATACCTGGTCCTTATCGGCATTTCCGTTACCGGTGATGGATTGTTTTACTTTTTTGGGAGAGTATTCCGTTACGGTAATTTTTGCCTGCATGGCGGCCGCAATGGCTACACCTTGTGCCCTTCCCAGTTTCAGCATACTTTGCACATTCTTACCAAAAAACGGGGCTTCAATTGCGAATGTAGCTGGTTTATATAATTTGATCAGCTCAGCTACTTTGGAATGGATCATATCTAACCTTGCATAGATATCTTTTTCTTTTGCTAGTTTTAACACATCCATTAAAATCACCTGGGGTACCTGATTATGAATACGCAACAGCGCAAAACCCATTAATTGGGTTCCAGGGTCAATGCCCAATATGATCTCATCTTTCTTCATTACCTGGTGAAAATACGTTGTTCAAATTTACAAAACATCCAAAATCAATTATTTGCCATTCAACACTGCCGCTTTTCAATCTCGCCCGTAACACCGTTCTTTGTACCAAGAATAAACCACCATCCTGAATAAGAAACTGAAAATATTCCTGAACTATTTTGTAGGGCCCATTCTTTTTGTATGGTTAACCTACTCAATTTATCGGCAAATCCAAAAACAGTCCGATGTTCATACATCCTGGTTAATGATCCGCTCCGCATTTTCCGGGCCTCAAGCATGGAAATTAGTATTGATGATGGTGCTCATGTTAGTAAACTGGGGTTTTGAAGCCCTTAAATGGCAGTTACTGGTCAGGAGCATTGAGAAAATATCTTTCCTGATGGCTCTTCGGGCTATTTTCTCCGGACAGGCCCTGGCCTTTAATACCCTCAACAGAATAGGAGAGCCCGCCGGAAGAGCCATCTTTCTGCAAGAAGGTAACAGAATTCGAGGCATCTTCTTATCATTTGTGGCTGGTATTAGTCAGACCGTGGTTACGCTTCTACTAGGACTCATAGCCCTTATCTTTCTTCGTGTGCATATACTCGACACAACGCATCATTGGCAGGCATTATCCGGTCCCTGGCTCGATATACTAACCTATGGTGTGGCATTGGGATTGGTTATCTATCTGCTACTCTATTATAAAATGCCCTGGATGATTCATTTACTGGAAAGAATTCCATTTCTAGCCAGGTATAAATTTTTTGTTGAGAAGCTGGAAGAATTGCATTGGAAAGAATTAACGAAAATTTTATTTCTTTCTGTCTGCCGTTATATTGTATTTGTATCTCAGTATATATTGTTGCTTCAGGTATTTGGAGTAGCGATATTCTGGACAGACGCTGCCGGATTGGTATGCGTTATGCTATTGATATTAGCTATTATACCTACTGTTGCTTTGGCTGAGCTGGGATTCAGGGGAAAACTGGGTATCCAGTTATTTGGTTTGTTAAGTTCCAACACAGTAGGCATCGTAGCAACGGCAGCCGGTATCTGGATAATAAACCTGGTGATACCGGCTATCGTAGGAAGTTTGTTTATCTTGGGGGTCAGATTATTCAGAAATAAGTGATTAACGGGTCATGAAAAAAATTTCGATACTTCTTCTCATACTATTTTTTGCAGGTAAGCCCTTATTGGCTGGCGATGAATTTTGCGGTGCCAGAAATCTTGCTTTCCAGGAAGGAGAAGATATTTCATTTCAGATTTTTTATTCCGTGGTAGGTCTTTATGTAAATGCAGGTACGGCCAATTTTTCTGTTGCTTTAGATCAGATCAATAATAAACCCTGCTACCATGTAGTGGGATCGGGAACGTCTAACCCCAGTTATGACTGGATCTTTAAAGTGCGTGACCGTTATGAATCGTTTATTGATACGGCTAGTCTGCAACCGCAAAAATTTATCCGTAATATCTCGGAAGGGGGATTTAAAAAATACGAAAACATCAGCTTTAATCACCAGGCAAATACAGCCATCACTACCAACGGTGTTTTTAAAATACCTACCTGCGTGCAGGATGTGTTAAGTTCCATTTATTATGCGCGGAATATCAATTTCGATAAATACAAAGCGGGAGATAAAATTCCCTTCTTTATGTTCCTGGATAATGAAGTGTACAATCTGTACATAAAATATATGGGCAAAGAAGATGTGAAAACGAGGTATGGAAAATTTCATACCATCAAATTCAAACCGCTGTTGGTGAAAGGAACACTGTTTCAGGGTGGAGAAAAAATGACCGTATGGGTAAGTGATGACCCCAATCATATCCCATTACGCATCGAAAGCCCGATTGTGGTGGGTAGTATTAAAGTAGATATGATGGGATATAAAAACCTGCGATACCCATTAAGCTCAATGATGAGTGTACGATAAGATAATTTCTTAAATATGCTAAGTGCTGCAAATTCTGTTTAATTCAGAATTCCGATAAGCATAGCGACAGATATACAATACCAATATCGTTGCAAAACTAATACCTCCCAATAGTCCGACCTGCCAGGATTGTATCGATCTCTCCCCGATAAATGGCCCCATAATAATCGAAGCCGCGGAAATAAATCCTGAGATGCCTGCCATGATCGCATTCTTATCCCGGTTCGATATTTCAATTCGTGCATTACAGCACTCGCAGTTGGTGGCTGAAAAATTATTCAGCATCACGAATTTCTTAAATGAAATCCGGCTGCCACAGTCGGGGCAACAGGCCGTTTGATTTTTTGACATGGGATATCGGTTTAGGGGGAACAATTCCTAAACCTAAAGTAGACAGAATAAAAAGGACATCCTATTTGAAAACACGGAGTTTATACGGGGTTTTCACGGAATATGGGTGTAGAATTTATCCCTGGTTTAATTCAAAAATTAAAGGGAAAATTCAAAATTCAAAAGTCAAAATTTAAAAAAATACGAAAATTCCGAATTGAATTGATCATTTCCGATAGGAAAAGCCGCTTGCTTGTATTGTAGAAATCTAACTACAAGTCTCTAAGCAGGAAGCTCTCTTTTTTGCGGATGCCTTTTTCGGTTTGTTGCAGGGTACAACATTCGTTTGCCGGGTCATGTTCGAAATAGAGGATATAATCGTTGTTAACCGCTTCCTGTAGAAAGGATTTTTTTTCCTGTAGAGTGGTTAGTGGAAACATATCATAAGCCATCACATAAGGCAGGGGTATATGCTCTGCAGAAGGTAAGAGGTCGGCCATATAAACAATCGTTCTGCCCTTGTATGTAATTTGCGGTAGCATCATTTTATCGGTATGCCCACTTACAAAACGAATCGAAAAATCATTAGCGAAATTCGTACTGCCCAGCTTTCCTGTGTTGGCCAATCCATCTGCAGGCAGGGGAACAAATTGTAATTGCCCGCTTTCCTGGATAGGTAAAATATTTTCTTTCAGAAAAGAGGCTTTTTCTCTTTCATTGGGTTGGGTTGCCCATTGCCAATGATCGTGGTTGCTCCAGTGAGTGGCATTAGGAAAAGCAGGCAGCAATTGATCATTTACCCGTACAATACTTCCACCGCAATGATCAAAATGCAGATGGGTAAGAAATACATCCGTAATATCTTTATTATGAAACCCATACGACGCCAGTGATTTCTCAAGGGTATCATTCCCATGCAGGTAATAATGCCCGAAAAATTTTGCATCCTGTTTATTACCCATCCCATTATCGATCAGTATCAGTCGGTTTCCATCCTCTACCAGTAAACAACGCAATGCCCAGGAGCACATATTGTTTTCATCAGCCGGATTCAGTTTGTTCCACATAGATTTGGGAACCACACCAAACATAGCACCTCCATCCAACTTAAAATAACCCGTATTGATTGTATATAATTTCATTTGATTAGGCGATAGCTTTATCCAGCTTACGTTTGGTGAAAGAAGCATATATCAACAACACAAACCCAATCAAAAAGAATACCACCAGTGATAGTACCGAATTCCTTTGTGAGCCTGTTAATTCATTGATATAGCCAAAACTGAACATACCAATTACAATCGAAATTTTTTCTGTCACATCATAAAAACTAAAAAAAGAAGTCGTGTCTTTGGTTTCAGGCATCAGTTTCGCATACGTACTCCTGCTCAGCGATTGAATACCGCCCATTACAAAACCCACGATTGTGGCCAATGCATAAAACTCATTAATGCCATTTCTGGGTAAATAATAACCAACAAAACACATCACCATCCAAAGCGCCACGGTAATCATCAAAGCCTGAAAATTGCCCAGTTTATCTGATAGCTTTGCAATCAGGTATGCCCCGGGAATGGCTACCAACTGTATAATCAGGATCGCGATAATCAGGTTTGTAGTCGGGATATTTAATTCACTCTTTCCATATAAGGTTGCGGCCAGCATCACGGTTTGCACGCCCATATTATAAAAGAAAAATGCACCCAGGTATCTTTTTAATACCGGCATATGACTCAGCTGGTTCCAAACTTTACGCAATTCTTTGTAGCCATTCGTAAATATGCTGCCGGTTTTGGTTTGCTCCATGGGTGTGCCCTTGGGTAAGCGCGATAAAGAAAACTGTCCAAATCCCCACCACCAGATACCTACCAGTAAAAAAGAAATCTGCGAAGCTTTACCAGCGGTGATACCAAACCAATCAGGTTTTAATACAAATACAAAACAGATGATCTGTAAAATCACACTGCCTATATACCCCATGGCATACCCTTTTGCACTCACCGCATCCTGGTCTTCGGGGGCAGCAATCTCGGGCAGATAAGAATTGTAAAACACCAGACTGCTCCAGAAACCCACACAGGCAATAATCATACAGAATAGTCCATACGCAAGATTCGATTTATCAAAAAAGTACAAAGCACTACAGGCAATACTACCCATGGTACAGAAAAAGAATAAAAATGTTTTTTTATTCCCTTTATAATCCGCAATAGACGAAAGCAAAGGCGACATAATCGCAACAATCAAAAACGCAATCCCCAATGCATAATTATACAAAGAGGTATTCACAAACTCTCTTCCAAATAAATGCACAGTGTCAACCGTAGTGGCTTCGTTATTGTCTCCCGTTACCGCTTCATAATAAGCAGGAAAAATAGTGGAGGTAATAACCAGGTTATACACGCTGTTGGCCCAATCATACATGGCCCAGCCGGTGATTACTTTCTTAGGTGCAGTCTGCATAAAGGCAATTATTAATTATTTCAAGTAGCCTGTAAGTACCAGAACCAGTAAAGCCGTTCCAACAATAACCCGATACCATCCGAATAAGCGGAAACCATGTTTTTGGAGGAAGCCGATAAAGAATTTGATGGCTATCAGGGCTACTACAAAAGCAATCAGGTTGCCAATGCCGAGGGTGATCAGGTTATGTTTGTCTTTTAATAGTTCAGGGTTTTCTTTCCAGGCTTTTAATAATTTATAACCGGTGGCAGCTGCCATGGTGGGTACGGCTAAGAAAAAAGAAAACTCGGCGGCCAGGTTACGGGTTAGCTTTTGTTGCATTCCACCAATAATGCTGGCAGCACTTCTGCTGGTGCCAGGTATCATGGCAAGACATTGCCAGATACCAATCGTAAATGCTTTTGATAAACTGATACTCTCTTCTTTTTCAACTGTGCTTTGAGTAAATAGTTTATCAATAAATAATAAAATGATACCACCTGCCAGCATGGTAATGGCAACGGTTAAAGGACTTTCAAGCAGGGTGTCTATTTTTTTAGAAAAGATAGCGCCTAATACGAGGGCGGGAATAACCGCTACCAATAGTTTCAGGTAAAAATTGAGGCGGTTCAGCGGGAAGAATTTTTTCCGGTATAAAACCACCACCGAAAGTATAGCCCCTAACTGGATAGCGATTTCAAATAGTTTGGTAAAATCATCTTTGGCAATACCCAGTATTGAACTGGCAATAATCATATGTCCGGTAGAAGAAATAGGCAGGAACTCGGTCAATCCTTCAATAATAGAAATCACAATCGTTTCAAAAAGGGTCATATCGGTTGTTTTGGGTTAAGCTCCTCTCCAAGGGCTTTTATGGGAGCGTGTTTAAAGATAATAGTAAAGTTTGAAAATTACAGTCATAAAAAAAGCGATGCCAGGCATCGCTAGGAAAGATTTAATAGCCAGTAGAACTAGCTCAGTTTGGGTTTTTTGAAGATCGCAAAGATCTCAATCACCAATCCCAGTATAATCAATATCGGTGCAATAGTAATACGTGTGGTACTGTACACTTCTTTTGTATCAAATATTTTAGGGTCATTACTTTTTCCGCCACTCATGAGAAACATACCCAGGGCAATGATTACCCCGCCAATTAACATCCAGGTGAAATTGTCTTTACTGAATAAAGGGGTATACGCTTTGTTTTTTTGATCGCTCATCTGATAAATTTTTATGTTTGGTTGTTTTGGATGTTTCTATACCAGCAACTGCTAATACAGATCGTCCAGTTTCATTTTTAAATACTTTAATACACTTCTGTGGGTACTGTACACAGAAATACCCACGCCCAATATAATCAATCCGAGAAACAGAACAAGGGTCAGTTTAAAATCACGGATGGCTTTTAATTGCGGAAACTGGCTTTCGGCCCAGCCAATCAGGGTAAACAATAAAACAATCGCAATCCCGGAACTGATCAGCCCGTTAATTATGGCTCTCATATTCAGTGGTCGGGCAATAAAACTACGGGTAGCCCCCACCATCTGCATGGTCTTAATCAGGAATCGGTTACTGAACATGGCCAGTCGAATGGTATTATCAATACTGAATATTACAATCAGGCAAAGAATGATCGCTACCACTAAAAAGATCAACCCAATCTTAGAAGCGCGCTCATTCAGGTTGGTAACCAGACTCTGCGGATATTGCAGATCGGTGATCTGGTTGCCATAAGCGGCCATCAGATCAGCAGAAATTTTATTGAGACTATCGCGGTTCACATATTGGGCTTTGGCATAAAAGTCGATACTCTCCGGCAATGGATTTACATCCAGGATCTTGGCCCAGTCTTCATTATTCTCTTTGTTCCAGATGGCTTTGGCCGATGTTTTATCTACATAGGTAACATTCTTGGCATAGGGTTTACTGGCAATAAACTGCTGAATCTGGCCAATTGTGTCCTTATTCAGGGTACGTAGATAGGCACTCAGTCGGATATCTTCTTTAAAAGCATTGCCTACCGAACTGATGTTCAGAAAAAACCATCCCATAATACCCATAATCAATAGCACCAGGGCAACACCCACTATGCTATAAATATAATTGGGTTTGCTGCGTTTCATCGATGCTTTTCTGGTAATCGCCATACTAAAATATTTAGAACACCCTCTGGGGTAGTTATCCGGTAAGGATTGGGCAAATGTACGGTTTTGAAGCCTAAACGCTTACATTTGCAGCCATTCTAACGGTCAATTTGCTTTTGAAAATAGGCCATTCCCGGAGTATTTGGGTTAAAGAATTGTTAGGATTGTTTTTGAGCCGGCTTTCGGACCCTGATGGGTCTGCTGTTGCGTCGCACGTTTCTGCTGTAGAATCTTCTTCGGCTCATTTTATGGATGCAGGCGAATCAAGATAAACAAGACCCGGCTTCATAACTCTTTGCGTTGTTTGCGGGTTCATCGCGTCCTTTGCGTTACTGCATCTAAAATTACCCGTAAAAGCAGTAACGCAAAGGACACACAGGATTCGCAAAGAACGCAAAGAGAGTAGATTTATAAGAATATAGTAAGTTTCGTTTTATATTTAAGCAGTAACCGAATTATGGAATACAATTTCAGGGAAATAGAAAAAAAATGGCAGAAGCATTGGGTGGATACCCATGCATATCAGGTTAGTAATACCAGCAACAAACCCAAATATTATGTGCTCGATATGTTTCCTTACCCCAGTGGTGCCGGGTTGCATGTGGGCCATCCCCTGGGTTATATTGCTTCTGATATTTATAGCCGGTTTAAACGCCTCAAGGGTTTTAATGTATTACACCCCATGGGCTATGATGCTTTTGGTTTACCAGCCGAACAATATGCCATTGAACATGGTGTACATCCTGCTACCAGCACTGCACAGAATATTACCAATTTCAGAAACCAGTTAGATAATATCGGTTTCAGTTACGACTGGAGCCGCGAAGTACGCACGAGTGAACCCGGTTATTATAAATGGACACAATGGATTTTTTTACAACTCTTTCATAGTTTTTATAACCGCAGCAGCCAGAAAGCAGAAAGCCTGGGTGTATTGATTGCTGATTTTGAGAAAAACGGAAATGTGAATCATGAATGTCCCGGTGATGCTACTGTACATTTTACTGCGGATCAATGGAAAGCGTATTCTGAAAAAGAAAAACAGGATATTCTCATGTTATATCGCCTCGCATTTTGCGGTTATGGCGAAGTAAACTGGTGCGAGGCATTGGGAACGGTTCTGGCCAATGATGAAGTAGTGAATGGCGTTAGCGAACGTGGTGGCTACCCGGTAGTAAAAAAGAAACTGCGCCAATGGTACCTGCGTATTACAGAATATGCCGATCGTTTAATTGATGGGTTAAACCATATCGAGTTCAGTGATGCGATGAAGGAAATGCAGACCAACTGGATTGGAAAATCTTATGGAGCGGAGATTGAATTCGAAATTCAACATTCAAATTCCAAAATGGTAGTGTATACCACAAGACCCGATACCATTTTTGGGGTAGATTTTATGGTGGTGGCACCTGAGCATGAATTGATAGAACAGATTACTACTCCAGAGCAAAAAAAGGCTGTTGAAGAATATATTACCTATGTAAAAAGCAGGAGTGAAAGAGAAAGACAGGCAGAGAAAAAAATCAGTGGCTGTTTTACGGGTGCGTATGCTTTGAATCCTTTTAATGGCAATCCCATTCCTATCTGGATTTCTGAATATGTTTTGGCAGGGTATGGAACAGGTGCCATTATGGGTGTGCCTTGTGGCGATGAAAGGGATCATAAGTTTGCAAAACATTTTCATATCTCCATTACCAATATCATTGGTGACCATTATAATGGGGTAGATGCCAATCCTACCAAAGATGCCCTATTGAGTAACAGCGATTTCCTGGATGGAATTGTTCAGCGGGAAGCCATCGGTATTGTAAATGCACGTATCGAAGAAATGGGGATTGGTAAAAAGAAAGTGAATTATAAAATTCGGGATGCTGCTTTCAGCAGACAACGCTATTGGGGTGAACCTTTCCCGATTCAATGGAAAAACGGGATTGCTTATCCGCTTAGTGAAAACGAATTGCCTCTTTTATTGCCAACCGTAGAAAGTTATAGTCCTGGCCCAGAGGGTGAAGGCCCTTTAGCCAATATACCCGAATGGGTGGCCAAAGAACTCGAAACCAATACCATGCCCGGTTATGCAGGCAGCAGCTGGTATTTTCTTAGGTATATGGACCCGCATAATGAATCTGAATTCTGTAACCGCAAAGCCAGCGATTATTGGAACCAGGTAGATCTGTATATAGGCGGAACCGAACATGCAGTAGGTCATTTATTATATAGCCGCATGTGGACCAAAGTTTTGTTTGACCTCGGGCATATTGGTTTTGATGAGCCGTTCCGGAAATTATTGAACCAGGGGATGATACAGGGGAGTTCGAGATTTGTGTACAAATTAGTTGTTAAGAGTAAACAAACAACATCGGAATTTAGCTTCCCAATATTTCTTTCCTCAGTTTATTATGAAAAATTTATTAAGCACGGATATATTTCAAGAGAAACTATTGAAAACATATTGAATTATAGATTTGATGATAAATGGAGCGAACCATTGCCTGACTCGACTGGAGTTCTTTCAATAGTTCCTATTCATGTTGACGTAAATATTGTTGACGGTTTTGAACTTAATATTCAGGAATTTCAAAAATGGAAAAACGGCGAATATGCAAATGCTAGATTCATTTTAGAAAACGGCAAATACATCTGTGGTTCCGAAGTAGAAAAAATGTCCAAATCCAAATTCAATACAGTCAATCCAGATGTATTGGTTGAAAAATTTGGTGCCGATACATTCCGCATGTACGAAATGTTCCTCGGTCCGGTAGAGCAAAGCAAACCCTGGGATACCAAGGGAATTGAAGGCGTTCACCGCTTTCTCAAAAAATTATGGCGCTTATTTTTTGATGAAACAAAGGGCAAAGTATGGACTGATGAAAGTGCCACCTCTGAAGAACTCAAAGTGCTTCATCGTACCATTAAAAAAATTGAAGATGATACGGAAAGATATAGTTTTAATACAACCGTAAGTGCTTTCATGATCTGTGTTAACGAACTCAGTGATCTCAAATGCCATAAGCGCGAAATCCTGGAGGCTTTGTTGGTGATGCTGGTGCCCTATGCGCCGCATATTGCCGAAGAACTCTATCAGCATATTAATGGATCTGGAAGTATTTTAGATGCATCTTTCCCCGTATTCGAAGAAAAATACATCATTGAATCTTCCAAAGAATACCCGGTGAGTATCAATGGAAAAGTGCGTACCAATATCACGATTGCGCTCGATGCCAGTCCGGAGCAGGTACAGGAGATCGCGCTTTCGAATGAACTGATCCAAAAATGGATGGAGGGAAAGACTTTAAAGAAATTCATATTTGTGAAGGGGAAGATGATTAATGTGGTCGTTTAGATTTTTTTAGCCACAGATTTCGCAGATTTTCACAGATTATATCAGTGAAAATCTGTGAATCAGTGGCTATTCACCCGTTCATCTAAAAAACCAGATAATCCTACCTGTTTTCGCCCGCCTTCCTTATCTTCATCAACCTAAAATTAACGAACATGAGAAATCGTCAATGGTTGCTGCTGCCCCTAACGGTATGCCTGATCACCACCAGTATCGCCCAGAAAAAAGAATTCAGCAACACCGATCTGCTTTCCAATAAACTCCCCAAAGGATTTTACAATACCCTTCCCTCCGTTGTAAAATGGGTAGATGATGACCATGTAATCCTCTACCAAAAAATTCACCCCGATTCATCAGCCAAAAATTACCTGCTCGATATCAAATCCGGCATATTTACCGAAACAAAATTAGGAGCAGGTGATGCTGCTATGGGTGGTGGTCGCGGTGGAAGAGGCGGTGGTGGTTTTGGCGGAGGTAGAGTTGCTTCCCCATTTGGTAAATCGGTAACCGTAAAAGAGAATGATCTGTTCTACACCGAGAAAGGAGTTGAAAAAAGATTAACCAATGATAAAGATGAAGAAAAGAACCCCATCTTCTCTCCCGATAGCAATTATATCGGTTACACAAAAAATAATAATCTCTATACCTATAACCTGGTAACCGGCAAAGAAACCCAGTTAACCACCGATGGAACTGCCACTACTTTAAATGGGTATGCCAGCTGGGTATATTATGAAGAAATCTTTGGTCGCGCTACCCGCTACCGCGCATTCTGGTGGAGCCCGGATAGTAAGAAACTGGCGTATATGCATTTTGATGAGAGCATGGTACCCATGTTCCCGATTTATGTAAGCGATGGACAGCATGGATATATTGAACAAACCCGTTATCCATTACCCGGTGATAAAAACCCCGAAGTAAAAATCGGACTGGTAAACCCTGATGGAGGCAATACTGTTTGGGCCGATTTTAACAGCAAAGATGATCAGTATTTTGGCTGGCCTACCTGGCGCCCGGGTACCAATGCCTTATGGGTGTACTGGATGAACCGCGATCAGAATAACCTGAAGATCTATGAAGTAAATACCACAGACGGCAGTAAAAAAGAATGGTATAATGAAACCCAAAAAACCTGGATAGACCTGGAAGACAGGGTAGGCGGACGTGTAAATTTCCTGGCCAATGGAAAAGGTGTGATCATACAAAGCGATAAAACCGGATGGAACCAATTGTATCTGTATAATATGGATGGCAGTTTAAAAAATGCCATCACCAATGGTAAGTTTACCATTACCGGTATTAAGTTGATAGATGAAAAAACCGAGACCATCTTTTTTACCGCAAGAAGCAGGGAGAATACTGCCAGAACCGATGTATATAGTGTAAAATTCAACGGCTCAGATTTCAGGCGAATGACGTTTGGAGAATATAACCATGCCCAAACCAATCTCTCACCCAATGGAAAATACCTGATTACAACCTATAGCAATGTAAACACGCCCAGTAAAATGGCTTTGGTAGATGGAAAAGGAAAAATGGTGAAAGAGCTGGGTGATATGCATTCTGCTGAATTGGATAATTATGAATTGGCCAAAACGGAACTGATCCGTATTAAGAGTGAAGATGGATTATACGATTTGCCCGCCATGGTAACCTGGCCTGCGCATATGGACCCGAGTAAAAAATACCCGATGCTGATCAGTATCTATGGCGGACCCAATGCCGGAACCGTAATGGATGGATGGAACTGGAATGCCAACAAACAGTTTTATGCCAATGAAGGCATGATACAGGTAGCATTCGATCACCGTGCCAGCGGACATTTTGGAAAAGAAGGGGTTAACTATATGTACCATAACCTTGGCTATTGGGAAATGGCCGATTATAAAACCATGGCCAAATGGTTTATCAGTAATGGACATGCCGACCCAGCTAAAATATGTATCACCGGCTTCAGTTATGGTGGGTATATGAGTGCCTATGCGCTTACCTATGGTGCCGATGTGTTTACACACGGTATGGCAGGTGGTACGGTGGCCGACTGGAGTTTATACGATACACATTATACCGAAAGATATATGGGCACGCCGCAGAATAACCCGGAAGGATATAAAAGCAGCAGTGTATTAACCCATGTAGATAAATACAAGGGCATGTTACAGATTGTACATGGCACCAGTGATGATAATGTACATATGCAGAACAGCATACAACTGATCAGTGCCTTAGAAGATAAGGGCAAAGATTTTGAATTCATGCTCTACCCCGATGGCCGCCATGGATGGGGTAACCTGCCGGCTAAGAATAATCATTTTACGAATCTGAAAACGAAATTTATTTATAAGTATTTATTGGAGAAACCTGTACCTAAGGAATTGTTGAGATAGGTTTTACCAAAACAAATGAAAAGGCTCTGCGAAATCAGGGCCTTTTTTGTGGGTGAATTTTGTTTCGTTTTTTGGGTTGCCAGCTAAGGCAGCCCATACTCTGACAACCCCAAAACCGCAATAGGTTTTAATTGATTATCAGCTCAAATAACACTAATTTCAGATGTAGCATTCCGCAATAAAGTTTCGTACTTTTAAGTGTAGTGCGCAATTTAAATGATACACTATGGGCATATTAGATTTTTTATTTAATTCTAAGCAAAAGGAAAAGCAGCACGATTCCGATAATAATTTAGGATTAGCAGACGATACAACAAAAATAAATCAAGCACCTCAGCCATTACTATCGCAAGACGAAATAGACAAATTAATTCAACAAATCGCGAGAGGCGAAATGGCAAAAAAATACGAGGTGGCTCAAAGAGATCCCCTATTTGAATATGCTGCTAAACTTATTGTTTCTAATCAAATGGGAAGTACTTCTCTAATTCAACGTCGTATGAAACTTGGATACAATCGTGCCGGACTTTTAATGGATCAATTAGAATTAGCGGGGATAGTTGGTCCTAACGAAGGTAGTAAAGCAAGAGAAGTTAAAATTAAAACAGATTCTGACTTAGAAATATTTCTAAAAAGTTCTATTGCGAGTGTAGACTTGCTAACATTTTATGAATTATATAAAGAAGAAATTGAAAAAGCAATAATTGAATATAAAAACGAACTATATGCTGAGCAACTTCAAGAAGAAAAAGAAAAGATACGTCAATTGCTGCTGGAGAAAGATCGAAAAAAACAACTTTCAAAAACTATTTTAAAAGAGCTAATTCAAGAAGGGGCTATTTCTAATCAATTTATTGATAAACAAGGAAAGCGCGAACCAATACCACAAGAAATCATGGATCAAGTTTGGAATCGAGATGGAGGTAAATGCGTCAAATGTGGGAGTCAGCAACGATTGGAATTCGATCATATAATTCCATTTTCAAAAGGGGGAGCGACAACGTATAGAAATCTTCAAATTTTATGCAAGTCTTGTAATATCGACAAGTCTAACTCAATTGGTTAAAAACTGCGCACAGCAACAGCTTGGCAAAAGTTGGGCTGACTAATATCGCCCATCAACAGTAGGAATTCTGACCCAGCTTCAGTAATTTGGCTTTAGCTAATCGGTTCACGCTGAAGCGTGATGGCCAAGCAAGCGACAGAATATATTTCCCAACCTTCGCCAAGCCCTGGACGTTAGTAGCAATGCTAAACACAGGAATAACAAAATGCTAAATGTATCCTTTGAAAATATTGGCTTTTACATAATAATTGCCATCCCGACATTTTTCATTTTGCGACGACTCTTAAAAAAAATCATCAAAACCGATTTATTCAGAAATATAACAACGTTAATCTTAACTCTTCTTTTAACTCCGCTCTTATTTTTTGGTGTAGTATATACTTTTCTCTTTATACTCTTTCATGAGCCTTCCAGAAAATTTGACAAAACTTCCTGGCAATCTGAGTCTGGGAAACGTTTTCAAATGGCTGATGACATCATAAAAAGAAAAATATTAATTGGTAAAGACACAACTCAAATAAAGGATTTGCTTGGTGACACAAATCAAAAGTTTCAAGACTCGTCGAAACAATTACATTGGACATACGAAATGGGAGAAGGCGGTGGCGGCCTTGGTTTTTTATTCCATAGTCTTGAAATCAATTTCAAAAACAATAAAGCAGTAACTATTCAACATTCCGAAATTCGTGATTGACAAGCACATGCCACTAACATTGCAGCAATTGGGGCTGACGAATAACGTTCTTCAACTGCATCAAATATCCCGGCATCAGTTCCGGCTGAGGGAATTCTGAGCGGCAGTAGAATATATCATGATCTTTTGTAACTTAGTTCAGAGACAGTAAGCCATGGGCTCCGGAATAGAATTCCCTAACCGCTTCAATGCTTGGACCTTAGCCGCTATTTTAGTGCCCGCTGATTTACAAAAAAAATGTACTTTTAGTATACAACTAGTTACAGATTGGAAAATCCGCTCAATGTGACCACCCCAATCCGGTCTAAGTTGACCACCCCGATCCGGAGCAAACTGACCACCTAAATCCGGTTCAAATTGACCACCCTTTAA
>CAIYKV010000138.1 GCA_903926855.1 uncultured Bacteroidota bacterium
AACTATTTATAAATAGCCAACTTACTATTTAATCAATTCAATTGCGGGTCAATGGGATAATTGGTCATTTGTGTGTATTCGCCACCAAGGTCTTTTAGCGCTTTTGTCCAGGTTTGTTGTATCTCGGCATTGAATACAAGAGATGCATTGGCATTGCGGGTGATCCAGCTTTTATCCTGTAATTCAGTATCCAGCTGTCCCTCGACCCAACCACTATAGCCCAGAAAAAGGCGTATGTCTTTCTGTTGTAATTCATTTTTCCTGGCCAGAGATAAGACTTCCTCAAAATCGCCACCCCAAAAAATTCCATCTATCAGCTCAATTCCTCCTGTTATTTTATTTGGACATTGATGAATAAAGTGCAGACTGTCTTTTTGCACCGGGCCTCCATCGTATACGGGTAATGAAATGCCTTCTGCATTCAGTACCAGGTCGGCTAAAGAATAGCCGGGTAGTCTGTTTAATACGAAACCCAGGCTACCTTCCTGTCTGTGTTCGCATAAAAGCACTACGGAGCGCATGAAATTCGGGTCTTTCAAAAAAGGATCTGAAATCAATAAAATGCCGGGTGCAACGGTAGTCATATTGAAAAGTTAAGGCAAATATGCTATCCGGAGAAGGAAAAACGGGTATTTTCTGCCGTTAAAATCCTGATAAACCTATTTTGAGGTGAAGTAGGTTTTGCCGTTCCTATTATATTTGTAAGGATGAAGAGAACTTTCCCCGTAATTATCATACTGATCTCACTCTCGCTATTTGGACTGATTGTTTTGCAGTCCTCATGGTTACAAAACCTTTTGGAGCTGGCCAAGGCACAATTGGATAATAATTTTAATGAAGTGGGAGTTGCTGTTGCGAAAGATTTAGGAAAGAATGTTTACAATACCCAATCGCTGAAACTACCTCGCCGGGGCGGGTTATTCAATTCAGAATTTCATATTCATTCTCTGAAGACACCCACTGTTGAGGAAAAATTTACACCCCAGCAAATCCAGGAAAAAATCACCAAGGCACTTGAAAAAGTAAATCTTAATGACCTTAAGTTCGAGTATGGGGTAACCAATACGAATGATGATTATGAAATGTATTCTAAAGGATTTGAAAAAGCATTTTGGGATACAACCAATAATATCAGAAGATATTTTCCGATACTCCCCGAAAATGAACTGGATATTGAAGGGGTAGTCAATTTTGAGCACCTGGTGATTGTGGTTCCGGATTTTAAGCGGCAAATATGGACTTCATTGCGTTGGGTGATTATCGGTGCCGTTGTTTTTATGCTGGTAATTATTGCCGCCTTTTATGTAACCGTAAAAACCTTGTTGAACCAGAAAAAATTAAGTGAGATAAAGAGTGATTTTATCAATAATATGACGCATGAATTCAAAACTCCTTTGGCAACCATTTCTTTGGCCGTAGATGCTTTGAAGAATGAAAAAGTGCAGTCAGACCCGGAAAAATCGAAATACTTCACGGGTATTATTAAGGAAGAGAATATTCGAATGAATAAGCATGTGGAAACCATTTTGCAGGCAGCATTATTGGAAAAGCAGGAACTACAATTACACCTGGTTCCATTATCTGTTCATGAAATTATTCAGAAAACGATAGATAATTTCGAACTTCAACTCAATAGCCAACAAGGCCATATTGAGCTTTTCCTGAATGCGAAGAATGATATAATCAGTGGTGATGAAGTACATTTTTCAAACCTGGTTTCAAACCTGGTTGATAATGCGATAAAGTATTCGAAAGATAAAGCTGAAATAAAAATATATACCCATAATACCAAGAATTACCTGGTTTTGCGAGTAGAAGATAATGGTATTGGTATGAGTAAGGAATCAGTAAAAAGAATATTCGAAAAATTTTACCGGGCGCATACGGGGAATCTGCATAATGTAAAAGGGTTTGGACTGGGAATGAGTTATGTAAAAACGGTGGTTGATGCGCATAAAGGGAAAATAAAAGTAGAAAGTGTTTTTGGGAAAGGCAGTGTATTTACGGTAGAAATGCCTTTGTTTGAGAAGTAATCTAATGTGCTAAATCCAGTACTTTCTTTGCGTCCATTGCGGTTCTCTGCCTGCCCAACTATGCCGTTCAGGCGGGCGTCCTTTGCGTTACTGCTTTTAAGAGTACCATTAAAAGCAGTAACGCAAAGGATGCAATGGATACGCAAAGAACGCAAAGTTTTTAGCTTACTATCCAGATCAGGCTACCATCTCCGTAGCTTAGGAAGCGGAAATCATTTTCTAAAGCGTAGTTGTATATTTTTTTCCAATCATCTCCAACGGCAGCGGCTACCAGTAATAAAAGTGTTGATTGGGGTTGGTGAAAATTGGTGATGAGTGCATCAGCCATTCTGAACCGGTATCCGGGTGCAATAATGATCTGTGTTTGGGTAATCAATTGTTTTCTGTTTCGTGCGTGCAACCAATCGGATAAGGCTTTCAGCGACTCCTCTTTTGTAATTTCTATTTGGTCTGGTTCATATGGGTCCCATTGATGAACCAGCAATGAATCAGGACTAATGGAAGGGTTCAGGAAAATTTTTAAACCCAGCCAATATAGACTTTCTAATGTTCGCAGAGAAGTGGTACCAACCGGAATAATAGGCTGTCTGGTTTTGGTGCGAAGGCAATCTATAAAATCTGTGTTTACCTCAATGAATTCTGCATGCATTTCATGCAGATCCATGGTTGCTGCTTTTACCGGTTTAAATGTTCCGGCACCTACATGCAAGGTTACAAAATCATGATGGATTGATTTCTCTTTTAGTTTTGAAAACAAGGAGTCTGTAAAATGAAGACCTGCTGTTGGCGCAGCAACGGATCCATCCATACTGGCATAAATGGTTTGGTAGCGTTCTTTGTCTGATTTATCTGCCGGTCTTTGCAGGTAGGGAGGAAGTGGGATCAGTCCCGCATAATGCAATACTTCTGCAAAACTAAGTGATGCCTGATTCCATGTAAATTCTACAAGGTAACTATCCGATAATTGTTCATTTTTCTGCGCAGTGAGTGTAAAAGAAATCGTTTTGGTTTGTACCAATATACTTAAAGGGCCTTCTTTCCATTTTTTAGCTCCCCCAATCAGACAACGCCACCAAACTTTTTCTTTCTGCAACATGGCAGTTGTAATATCTGGGTAGCGTTTATCAGGCTCGAGGCAAAATATTTCGATCGTACTTCCATTTGATTTCTGAAACAGTAAACGTGCTTCAATTACTTTAGTATTGTTAAAGACCAGGAAGCTTTTTGCCGGGAGATGATCTGCTATATTAGCGTAAGTATCGGATTCAATAAATCCATTTTTATAAATCAATAATTTGCTCTGATCCCTGATGGGTAAAGGATATTTTGCAATACGATGTTCAGGTAAGGGGTAGGTATAATCTATAATGGATAAATATTTCGGGTGTAGCACGGATTATCTGTTTAGTCTTCTTTTTACAATTTTTAAACCACTCCATAATTCATCAACTGCGCAAACTTTTACATCTACCCAGCCAGTTGGTAAAACTAATTCCCTGATCGCATCTTCCGTGATATCTGTAGGAATTTTGGCTGATTTTTTATACCAGGAGATCCAGATAATTGCATTGGGAGAGAGTACGGCAATCAAGGAAGCAAAATAGTGAATAAGGTCATTTTTGCTGGTAACAAACATATGAACCCAATCAGCCTCTCCTGATTGGGTGAGTTGTTGGCTTATATCCGCTCCCAATAGCTCAAAATAATGATCAGGCGGGTTGATTAGCCGAACCCGCATTTCTTTTTTGATACCCAGTTTCTGGATCAAGGGGGTTCCTGAATAGCCTGTTACAGACATATTCGACTATTTTATCGAGTTTATTGGGTGCAAAATTGCCAAAATCACAGCAAAATACACTCTACGCACCTGTTATCCACAGCAATTCACATATTATTTCCGGATAATTCTAAGAATTCAGTTCAAACGCTTGCCTGTATTGTATTACAGCTCAATCAGTTCTGTGGATAAATACAAATGGCCCAAAATGGGATTAAAAGTGGGAAAAAGTGTTATTTTGTGTCAACAAGTGGTAATCTTGGAAATATTTATTCACTTATGAGCGGATTTCACGGAGAATATGAGGCTACGGTTGACGCGAAAGGGCGTTTCCTGGTTCCGGGCGGGCTTAAAAAGCAGTTGCCGGAAGGGGAAGGTCGTTTCATACTCAGTCGTGGTTTTGAAAAATGTCTCACGTTATATCCGATCAAAAGTTGGGAACAGATTATTGCCAAGATTAGCCAGTTGAATGATTTTGATCCGAAGGTACGTCAATTTCGTCGCCAGTTTTTGGGTGGGGCAACCGAGTTGGAAATGGATTCTGCCAACCGTTTATTGCTTCCCCAAACACTGAAAGAATTTGCCGGGTTAGGTAAGGATATAGTTCTTGCCGCCGCACTTGACCGATTCGAAATCTGGGATGCAGGTAAGTACAAACAGCTCTTTGAGGATTTCTCACCTGAGGCTTTTAGTAAGTTGGCGCAGGAGGTTATGACAGACAAAAATGAAACAATTTGAACGTGAAACAATTTGAAAATGTGGCAATTTGAAAATTTGAAAATGGGCTATAGCTCATGTACAAAGTTATTTGCTCCATTCTTGACTCATTTTCAAATTTTCAAATTTTCAAATTTTCAAATTCAATGACCTACCATACCCCCGTCCTATTTACAGAAGTCTTAGACGGACTGGCCATTCAGCCTGATGGTGTGTATGTGGATTGCACATTTGGAGGCGGTGGTCATAGTAAAGGAATATTGGAAAAATTGTCTGCAAATGGAAAACTGTTTGCTTTCGATCAGGATGCTGATGCACAGAAAAATCTTCCGGATGATCAACGGATCATTTTCGTGCCCCAGAATTTTCGTCATATGCAACGAATGCTTCGTTTACATAAAGTAACGGAAGTAGATGGGATATTGGCTGATCTGGGCGTAAGCAGTCACCAGTTTGACGAGGGCGACCGCGGTTTTTCCATTCGGTTTTCGGGACCGCTGGATATGCGTATGGATAGACGGCAGGGAGCAACTGCTGCGGATATCATTCGCAATTATTCTGAGCAGCAATTGCACAAACTGTTTGAGCAATACGGAGAAGTAACCAACTCCATAACATTGGCCAAGCATATTGTACAGAGCCGAAAACATTTACAGTCAGCCACCATTGAACAATTCAAAGCGCTGATTAGTCCGGTAGTAAAGGGAAATCCTAATAAGTATTTGGCGCAGGTATTCCAGGCTTTACGAATTGAGGTGAACGACGAAATGGGTGCTTTGAAAGAAATGCTACAGCAGGTTCCTGCTGTGCTAAAAACAGGTGGCCGTGTTGCCATCATCACCTTCCATTCTATTGAAGACAGGGTTGTGAAGAATTTCTTCCGCCAGGGCAGTTTCGACGAAACTCCTGTAAACCCCTTTTTGTCTGAACAGAAGGAGGAAGTATTGAAAATTATTACCAAGAAACCGATTACAGCCGGAGAAGAGGAATTGAAAATGAATACGAGAAGCAGGAGCGCATAGTTGAGAATTGCTCAAAGAGTTTAGGGTTTATGGTTTAGGGTTGTTTTTGGTGGAAAGTTTAGGGTTGTTCTGGGTGATGGGTTTTTGTTCCGTTTTGATAAATCTGGTTGAAAGAAAAACTAATTGAGTAAGGATGGCTGAGCAGTTGCAAAATACGGGTAACAGGAATCCGTTAAAAGGGTTATTTAACTATCAATGGATAGTGAAGAATATTCCTTTCTTCCTGTACCTGTCTGCACTTACTGTTTTGTATATCGCAAATGGTCATCGCGCAGATACCACCATCAGAAGGATTAATGCTACCACTAATGAATTGAAAGAACTGCAGTTCGCCTACAAGACCCTGAAAAGTGAAGTGATGTTTAAAAGCGAAGAAGTACAGATTGTAAAAGCAACTGAACCACTGGGATTAAAAGTGAGTAAAGAAATGCCCAAACGGTTACAAGAAGAAAAGAAAAATTGAAATAAGGGTATTGAATATTTGGGATAGACCGATGGAAATAATTATTAATTACTAATTGTTAATTATTCATTACAAAGATGGATGTAAAACGCGACATACTCTGGAGAGTTTACCTCAGTTATATACTGGTGGTATTGATTTGCGTAGCCATTTTTGGTAAAGCGGTTTATATACAACAGGTTCAGGGTAATCACTGGCGGGAATTGAGTGATAGTATTCACCAGAAACTGGAAGATATTGAAGCAGAGCGTGGCACGATTTATAGTGAGGACGGACAAATGTTGAGTACCAGTATTCCTCAATTTGATATTTATATTGATTTCCGTGTGGCGGGATTACACGAAAAAAATGGAATTAGGTTTCGTGAAAATATTGACTCGTTAAGTGAATGCCTGGCTAACCTGTTTAAGGATCAGTCAGCCGGCGAGTTTAAAACGATGCTGCAAGAAGGATATGATAACAACGATGGATATTTTTTATTGCGCAAAAAAATATCATTTCGGGAATATGAACAACTGCGGAAATTTCCTTTGTTCCGTTTGGGAAGGTACAAGAGTGGATTGATTGCCAATGAAAGAACTATCCGATTAAATCCTTATCAAATGCTGGCATTCAGAACGATTGGTTTGGCCAGGGATTCCAATAAAGTGGGTTTGGAAATGACCTATGATTCACTTTTGAAAGGAAGAACCGGGAAACAATTGCTGAGAACAATTGCCGGCGGCGTAAAAGTACCTGTTGAGGATGATACCTATGTAATAGAGCCGGAAACAGGTAAAGATATTGTAAGCACGCTGGATGTTTTTATTCAGGATGTTACCGAGAATGCATTGATGAAAATGTTGGTAAAGAACGAGGCCGAATATGGATGCGCCATTGTGATGGAAGTAAAAACCGGTAAGATAAAAGCCATTGCCAATCTGGGTAGAAAATCAGATGGAAATTATTGGGAAGATTTTAATCATGCCATCACCAGATCGGAACCTGGTTCCACTTTCAAACTGGCTACTATGATGTCTTTACTGGAGGATAAAAAAGTTAAGCTGACGGATATTGTAAATATTGAAGGAGGCACCTGGCATATCAATGGATTAACCGTATATGATGCTGAACAAAGAGGAGATTTTGAAGTAACCGTAAAACAGGCTTTTGAAAAAAGTTCGAATGTGGGTATGGCAAAACTTGCCTGGGCTAATTATAGTAATAACCCCAATCAGTTTATCCGGCATTTATCTAAAATGCACTTGGATTCAGTAACCGGTATTGATTTGGCTGGTGAAAGTAAGCCGGTTATTTATAAACCGGGTCAATCTTCCTGGGTGCCGACTACTTTGCCATGGATGGCATTTGGATACAATCTTTTAATATCGCCTTTACAAACAGCCACTTTGTACAACGCTGTGGCGAATAAGGGTAAGATGATGAGGCCTTATCTGGTAAGTGCAGTTAAGGATGAAGGTGTACTGATGAAGCAGTTTGATCCGAAAGTAATTGATGAGCGGATCTGTAGTGAGGAAACCTTACATCTTTTACAAGAATGTTTGGAAGGTGTTTGTATTGAGGGAACCGCTAAATCCTTATTCAAAAACTCACCCTATAAAGTTGCCGGTAAAACAGGAACTGCTCTCGTAGCAAATGGCAAACTGGGTTATTCTGAACAAATCTATCAATCAGCATTTGCAGGATATTTTCCTGCAGAAAATCCGCAATATACCTGTGTGGTAATCATCAAAAATAAACCACATGCATTGATTCATCTCGGAGCGCTTATTGCGGGCCCTGTTTTTAAAGAGATCGCAGACAGATTATACAGTACCTATATCATCCCGAGTAATTCTCAGCAGGTAGTGGTAAAGAAATCAGACAGTTCAGTATTTAGCTATTCAGGTAGCAAAAAGGATATTTCGACTGTTTCTGCAAAACTCAACCTGCGGTATGCAGATTCTACTACAGCGAACGACCAATGGATTAATCTGAATAGTACCCATGCGGTTACTGTACTGAATAAAAAAAATATCACACAAACTGCAATGCCCGAATTAAAAGGTATGGCATTAAAAGATGTGGTGTACGTATGTGAGAACCTGGGTTTAAAAGTGATGGCAAAGGGAAGAGGGAAAGTAGCCTTGCAATCGATACAACCTGGTCAGGTGTTTGTAAAAGGGCAGATGGTAAATATTGAATTGAATTAATAAATAAGCATAGTAATCAAAACAATCTGTTTTTGATACATATTATGGCAATACTTCAGAACATATTATATAAAGTGCATTTGCAACAGGTATCTGGTAATACGAATATTGCGGTGAATAGTATTCAGATTGATTCCCGGAATATAAATGGAGGCGATGTATTTGTAGCCATCAGAGGCGCACAATCCGATGGGCATCTTTTTATCGATAAAGCCATTCAATTAGGAGCCATTGCCATTGTATGTGAAGAAATGCCCGAGAATTTGATAGAAGGGATTACTTACCTCCAGGTTGCCAATACACAGGAAGCTGTTGCCTATATGGCCCACCAGTTTTATGGTGAACCTTCTGGAAAGCTTAAGCTCGTGGGTGTAACCGGTACGAATGGAAAAACGACTATTGCAACTGTTCTGTTTAAACTATTTACCCAGTTGGGTTATCAATGCGGGTTACTCAGCACGGTTCAGAATCAGATTGCTGACGAAATTATTCCGGCAACACATACTACCCCCGATGCGGTAAGTCTGAATGCATTGTTAAGGAAGATGGCAGATTCCGGTTGTTCGCATGTATTTATGGAAAGCAGTAGTCATGCTATTCACCAACACCGGATTACCGGTTTAGTTTTTGCAGGCGGGATCTTCAGTAATATCACACATGATCATCTTGACTACCATAAAACATTTGATGAATATATACGGGTAAAGAAAAGTTTTTTTGATCATCTCTCTTCTTCGGCTTTTGCTATTTCCAATGCTGATGATAAACGCGGAGAAATCATGCTGCAGAATACTCCGGCTAAAAAATATTTCTATAGCCTGAAATCGCCTGTAGCTTTTAAAGGGAAGATACTCGAAAACGTACTTACGGGTTTGGTAATGACAGTAAATGATAAAGAAGTTCATTTCAGATTGATTGGTGAGTTCAATGCGTATAATCTTTTGGCAGTATATGGCGCAGCGGTTTGTTTGGGGGAAGAGAGTGAGACGGTACTAACTGTATTGAGTTCACTAACTGGAGCAGAGGGTCGTTTTGATTATAGTATCAGTAAAGGAATGATTATTGGCATTGTGGATTATGCACATACGCCGGATGCTTTGGAAAATGTACTGGCTACTATTAAAAAACTTCGCAAGGGGCATGAGCAAATTATTACTGTAGTGGGTTGCGGTGGTGACAGGGATAAGACAAAGCGACCCATTATGGCACAAACTGCCTGCGATCTGAGTGACCGGGTAATATTAACCAGTGATAACCCCAGAACAGAGGATCCATTGCAAATACTGAAAGATATGGAAGAGGGCTTGACCAGTGCGGCGAAAAGAAAATATATCTCGATTGCTGACAGGCATGAAGCAATTAAAACAGCGGTAAGTTTTGCTAACAAAGAAGACATTATACTGGTTGCAGGAAAAGGGCATGAAAAATACCAGGATAGTAAGGGAGTAAAGCACCCTTTCGATGATAAGAAAGTGTTGTTGGAAATGTTTGAATTACTTGGAAAATAATAGGGTGTTGGGAAATAATCAAAAGAAATAACCCAAACAAAAAACCATCATACGTATGCTGTACTATTTGTTTAATTGGCTTTACAAAGAATTTCATATTCCAGGCTTAGGTCTTTTTCAATACCTGACCTTCCGTATTGCCATCGCCATTATCTTATCACTGGTAATTGCAACAGTATATGGTAAGCGCATTATTTTATTTCTGAAGAAAAAGCAAATAGGTGAAAGTGTGAGGGATCTGGGACTAGAGGGGCAGGCGCAAAAGAAAGGCACACCTACCATGGGTGGAATCATTATTCTATTGAGCATATTGATTCCGACGATATTATTTGCCAACCTGGATAAAGTGTATATCCGTTTAATGATATTATGTACTGTTTGGCTGGGCGTAATTGGTTTCCTGGATGATCTTTTCAAGATACGCGCACGCAAAGCTGCTACAGATAAGGGCGAAACGTATAAAAAGAAAGATAGTGATGGATTAGCCGGTATATCAAAGATCATAGGTCAGATAGGATTGGGTGTGATTATTGGCGTTACCCTTTATTTCAGCAATGCAGTTACCGTAGAAAGGGAAGTGGTAACCAACCCACATGAGCAATTGCAGAAAGGAGAAAGACTGGCAAAAGATTCTAATATAGTAGAAAGAAAACTAAATGGAATCAATAAAAAATTTGTAAAAGTAAAGACTCCGATCACTACGATTCCTTTTGTTAAAAATCACCAGTTCAATTATAGCAAACTCATTAGTTGGATTGGCCCCGGTGCAGAAAAGTATACCTGGATCATATATATCCTGATTGTAACCTTCATTATTACTGCAGTGTCAAATGGCGCCAATTTAACGGATGGTCTGGATGGACTTGCCGCTGGTGTAAGTGCGATTATCGGAGCTGGTTTGGGGGTATTTGTATATGTGAGCGGTAACTATATTCTGGCTGATTATTTTGATGTAATGTATATCCCCAATCTTGGTGAACTGGACATTTTTGTAGGCGCTTTTGTGGGTTCCTGCATCGGGTTCTTATGGTACAATGCTTTTCCCGCACAGGTATTTATGGGTGATACCGGAAGCCTAGCATTAGGAGGGATCATTGCTTCACTTGCCATTATTGTTCGTAAAGAATTATTGATCCCTATTTTTTGCGGGGTGTTCCTGATTGAACTGGTGAGTGTGATTATTCAGGTAAGCTATTTTAAATACTCGCGAAAAAAATGGGGAGAAGGAAGACGTGTATTTCTGATGAGTCCCTTGCACCACCATTACCAGAAAAAAGGTTTTCATGAGAGTAAGATAGCTGTTCGTTTTTGGATCATTACCATTATCTGCGTGGTTATGTCAATTGTAACACTCAAGATCAGGTAACAGATTTCTTATTGAAAGAACGAAGTAAGTAAATGAAAAAAAGGTTTGTCATACTAGGAGGAGGAGAAAGCGGGGTGGGAGCGGCTTTACTGGCGAAGAAAGAGGGATATGAAGTGTTTTTGAGTGATGCAGGGTTCATCAAACCAACGTATAAACAAGAGCTCTTTGATAACGGAATTGAATTTGAAGAAGGAAGGCATTCAGTTGAAAAAATTCTTTCAGCAGATGAAGTGATGAAGAGTCCGGGTATTCCTGAAAAGAATGAAATGGTAAAACAAATCAGGGCAAAAGGAATCCAGGTAATCAGTGAGATCGAATTGGCTTATCGCTTTAAAGGTAACAGCAGGATTGTGGCGATAACCGGTAGCAATGGAAAAAGCACAACCACTGCCTTGATCTATCATATCTGTCAAACAGCAGGATTGGATTCGGCAATGGTAGGCAATATCGGAATTTCTTTTGCGAAACAGGTAGCCCTTGATCCGAAGTCTGTTTATGTAGTAGAAGTAAGTTCTTTTCAACTGGATGATATCAAAGAATTCCGTGCAGATGTAAGTGTGTTACTGAATATAACTGAAGACCATCTTGACAGGTATGAGTACCGGTTTGAGAATTATATCAACAGTAAGTTCAGGATTATCGAAAACCAAACAAAAAATGATTTCTTTATCTACTGCGAAGATGATGAAGTGATCATGCATAAACTCCCATTACTAACCATTTATACTAACCCATTACCATTCTCTATGAAACACGAAGTAAAAAAAGGCGGCTACATCAAAGGCGACCAGATGATGCTCAGAATACAAGAAGAAAGAGTAAGCATGAGTATTTATGACTTTGCTCTGAAAGGTAAACACAATAACTACAATACTATGGCAGCAGGAATCGCAGCCGCCACTCTTGGCATTCGTAAAGAGAAAATCCGTGAGGCCGTGAAAAATTTTCATAGCCTTGAACACAGGATGGAGTTTATTGCCATGGTAAGGGGTGTTGAGTTTATCAATGACAGTAAGGCAACCAATGTAAACAGTACCTGGTATGCCTTGGAGAGTATGAATAAGCCGGTGGTATTGGTATTAGGTGGAACGGATAAGGGGAATGATTATACCCTGATCGCTGACCTGGTAAAAGAAAAGGTAAAGGCAATTGTTTGTATGGGACTGGATAATAAAAAAATCCTGGACGCCTTTAAGGATATTGTTCCGGTAATTGTTGAAACTGACTCAGCAAAAAAAGCTGTCAATGCCTCTTTTAAACTTTCAGCAAAAGGTGATGTGGTATTATTAAGTCCGGCCTGTGCCAGTTTCGATCTCTTTAAAAACTATGAAGACAGGGGCACACAGTTTAAAAATGCAGTAAAGGAATTATAATCAGTGAATATCAGAAAGGATTACGAATCCCTGCCTGATAAATATTAGGAGTCACAGTATGAACGAAACAACAGATAGTCTTTTCTCACAAATGCCTTCTATTTCAGGTATGAAGGGGCAATTAGTGGAAAGAACCCGGGGTGACAAATATATCTGGGGGATTGTTGTATTATTATCACTGATCTCTATACTGGTTGTATATAGTGCCACCGGATCGCTTGCCTATAAAATGAATAAAGGAAACACCAGTGTTTACCTGTTTAAACAACTATCTTTTTCCTTAATTGGACTAGTGTTGATTTATTTTCTACATAGAATTAACTATACAATTTTTTCAAGGGTAGCAACTATCCTATTTTTAGTATCGGTTCCGCTATTGCTATATACTCTTCTATTTGGAGCCAAAATTAATGATGGTAGCAGATGGATAAAATTGCCCATCATTAATATGACCATTCAGACCAGCGATTTTGCCAAGTTGGCATTATTCATGTATATCTCAAGACTACTTAGTAAAAAGCAGGAAAAAATAAAAGATTTTAAAAAAGGGTTTATTCCGGTGGTAATGCCTGTGGTAATTATTTGTGCCCTGATTATGCCGGCAAATTTATCTAATGCCCTGCTTACGGGTGCTACTGCATTATTATTGATGTTTATTGGTCGTGTTAGTTTGAAACATATTTTTTTGACCATTGGGATTGCTTTGATCCCGGTTGCTATCATAGTAATGGTATCTGTGCTTACCTATGACGGAAAACAAAAAGAAGGACCCAAAAAACCTGCGATGGCTGAGAAGGTGAAATCCTTTGGGCGCTTTGGTACCTGGGTAAAGCGGGTTCAGGATTTTATGTATGCCAGAGATAATGAAACACCTTACCAGGTTCAACAGGCAAAAATTGCGATAGCCAATGGTGGAATATTAGTGGGGTTAGGGCCAGGTAATAGCCGGCAAAGAAATTTTTTACCACAAGCATACAACGATTTTATTTATTCGATCATCATAGAAGAATATGGGTTATTGGGGGGGGCATTTATGATTTTTATTTATCTGGTTTTTCTTTTCAGGTGTATCCGGATTTTCAGAAGATGTCCCTATGCATTTGGCGCTTTTCTGGCATTGGGACTCAGCTTTACATTAGTAATACAAGCGATAGCCAATATGGCAGTTAATGTAAACCTGGTGCCGGTAACGGGTGTAACCCTTCCATTGGTGAGCATGGGGGGCAGTTCATTTTTATTTACCTGTGGTGCTATCGGAATTATTTTAAGTGTGGCGAGAAATGTTGAACAAATGGAACCCGGAAATACATCTGTGAATCCGGTTTCTACTTCAATTGAACCTGTAGTTAGTTAAATGGAAAATGGAGTAAAAAATATCAATATAGCTAACGGCGACAATAAGCCAAGAGATCCCTGGCGGATTATTATTGCCGGAGGTGGAACAGGTGGGCATATATTTCCGGCTATTGCTATTGCGAATGCGTTACAAACATTGGATAAAAATATCGATATCCTTTTTATTGGGGCCAAAGGAAAAATGGAAATGGAAAAAGTGCCACAGGCGGGCTATCTAATAGAAGGACTGGATATTGCAGGATTTAACAGACAATCATTATTAAAAAATATAGGATTGCCTTACAAATTGATAAAAAGTTTTTTTCAGGTTAAGAAGATCTTTCAAAATTTTAAACCCCATGCAGTGATTGGAGTGGGTGGATATTCTTCTTTTCCTGTATTGCGCTATGCACAATCGAAAGGTGTTCCCAGTTTTATTCATGAGAGCAATTCATTTGCCGGGAGATCGAATATATTATTGGGAAAGAAAGCTACCCGTGTTTATGTAGCTACAGCGGGCATGGAAAAATTTTTTCCTGAAGAAAAAATTATGATTACCGGTAACCCGGTGCGTCGGAATATTGCTGAATCCATTATTAGCAGGGGCGATGCGCTACGGTTTTTTGGATTGGAAGATCAGCCGAAAACTGTTTTGGCTATTGGGGGAAGCCTGGGTGCGAGAAGTATTAATGAATCATTGGCAAATCATTTAACTGATTTTGAAAAGAATGGATTGCAACTGATATGGCAAACGGGAAAAACAACTGCTGCTATTTATCGACAGATGGGGGATGGTAAAAAAAATATCTGGGTAGGAGATTTTATCAGGGAGATGGAAATGGCCTATGCGGCTGCTGATATTGTGATCAGTCGGGCAGGGGCGATGTCGGTTGCTGAACTATGTGTTGCCGGAAAGCCGACTGTATTTGTTCCTTTTCCACTGGCAGCAGAAGATCACCAAACAGTGAATGCAATGTACCTGGTCAATAAACAAGCGGCACTAATGATACCCAATAAAGAGGCAAAAGAAAAATTAGTGTCAACGATCATTGGACTTTCAAAAAATGAAGCATTAGAGAACACATTGGCAAAAAATATAAAACAGATGGCTGTTTTGCACGCAGATGAAACGATTGCAAAAAGCATATTGACAATTATTAGTGAATAAACTGGCTCACATACAAAAAATCTATTTTATCGGTATCGGTGGTATTGGTATGAGTGCCCTTGCGCGATATTTTGTATCGAAAGGGGTAAGTGTTAGTGGATATGATAAAACTAGCACTCCGCTAACCCGTGAGTTGGAAGCAGCAGGTATTCCCATACATTATCAGGAGGATTTGGCATTAGCCCCTACAGATGCTGATGTAATTGTATACACCCCAGCTATACCTGCAAGTCATATTGAATTGGTATATTATCGGGAAAAAAAGTATACCGTGGTAAAAAGAAGTGATGTATTGCAGTGGATAACGGAAAGCTCATTCAATATATGTGTAGCCGGTACACATGGAAAGACAACGGTTACTTCTATGATTGCGCATTTGTTAAGGCATTCGGGGTATGGGTGTAATGCTTTTTTGGGGGGGATTGCAGCCAATTATCAAACCAATTTCTGGAGTAATGAAAGAAATGTGGTAGTAGTAGAAGCTGATGAATATGATAGAAGCTTTTTGAAACTGGTACCTGATATAGCATTGATTACTGCTATGGACCCCGATCATCTGGATATTTATGGAACAGCGGAAGAAGTAGAAAATGCATTTGTTCAATTTTCAGCGAAAGTGAAAACCGGGGGATGCCTGGTTACCAAATATGGATTGAGAAGAAGTGATGCGTTGCAGGCAGATCATCATTTTACGTACGATTATAATAATACGGCAGCAGATGTGTTTTCTACCGGCCTGAGCATACAGGATGGGAGTTATGTATTTACGATTCGATCTAAAGAATGGGAGATATCCAATATTGTTTTGCCTATGGGCGGGTTGCATAATGTTGAAAATTGTATTGCAGCTATAACTGTAGCGAAATACCTGGGTATTGATGATGCAAAAATCAAAGCCGCGATAGCAGATTTTAAAGGAGTGAGAAGAAGGTTTGAGTATATATTGAAAGATAAGAAACAGGTGCTGATAGATGATTATGCCCATCACCCGGAGGAATTAAAAGCACTTATCAATGGAGTGAGAAGTATATATGGGGACCAAAAAATGGTATTGGTATTTCAGCCACACCTTTTCAGTCGAACGAAAGACCTTGCTGATGCATTTGCAGAAAGTCTGGATATGGCTGACGAAGTGATTATCCTACCCATCTATCCGGCACGTGAACAACCGATAGCGGGAGTAAGCAGTGAACTCCTGGTAAACAGGATGCAGAATACCCATAAACAAGTGCTGGATAAAGATGCGATGAAACTATGGATGAAAAGTCATCATCCAGGGTTAGTAGTCATGGCAGGTGCGGGAGATATAGATGCATTGGTGCAACCGGTAAAAGAAATTTTAATACAATCCTCTCATGCGTAAACTAAGCTGGAAGAAAATAGTAGCAGGGATTTTCTGGCTGTTTGCTGGTATTGGAACCATTGTATTGTTTGGCGCTGCGATGCAAAAAAAAGGGCAGAAGCCCTGCATGGATATACGAATTGAGATTACAAGTAATAGCAGGCATTTATTTATAGATGAAAAAGAAGTGTTGGATATTCTCAATAATTATACATCTGTAAAAGGGCGCCCCTTGCATGAAATCAATCTCAGGGCTATGGAAGCGATTGTGGAAAAAAATCCCTGGGTACAAAATGCAGAGATGTATGTAGATAATAACCAGGTTCTTCAGGTAAGGATTAGTGAACGCGAACCGGTAGCCAGGGTGTTTACCCTTCAGGGGAATTCATTTTATCTGGATAATGGTGCGTTGCGACTTCCATTAAGCGAAAAACTATCAGCCCGGGTGCCGGTATTTACCGGATTCCCATCAGATAAGGAACAACTTGCTAAACCCGATAGTGAGTTGTTGGGAAGTATAGTCAAATTAAGTTCTTACGTACTTGCCGACTCGTTCTGGATGGCACAGGTGGCACAGATTGATATTTCCAGCCAGTCTGGTTTTACCATCGTTCCCGTTATAGGTGACCAAACCATTGTTTTTGGAACCATAGAGAATATGGATCAGAAATTCAGAAAGCTGTATACGTTTTACCAGAAAGCCTGGTTGCAAAATGGGATCAATACCTATGAAAAACTGGATCTTCAATATGATAACCAGCTGGTAGCCGTCAGGCGGGGAACTGCAAAAGCCATGGTGGATTCTCTAAAAGCAATGGAATTATTGAAAGGTATGCTGGTAAATAATCAGATCAATTCTGCAGATAGTAGTACAGCAGTTAGCAGAAAAAAAATTGTTTGGGCTAAATCTATTATCGACTCAATTGGAAAAACCGGGATGATGAAACCCGGTGAAAAAGCAAATTCAGTTGCAGGTAAAAACAATAAAACAGGTGCAAAGCCGTTATCGAAGGGGGTAAAACCAACGCAGCTGAATAAGCAGGAAAAAAAGAGTGTTTCAGCGGATAAGCCAAAGCAGCCTAAAGCGGTAATGGATAAGAATACAAAAGAATAAGAACTGGGTCAAAATACTGAATGGATTACCATCATTTGTATAAATAAAGAGAAGGAATTCGCAAAGGATATAGCAAACAACTAAAAATCAAAACTTATGAATCACAATGAATCACCGATCATTGTTGGTCTAGACATCGGAACAACGAAAATTGCAGCGATAGCAGGCAGAAAAAATGAATATGGTAAGCTGGAAATACTGGGCTTTGGGCGCGCCAATAGTAATGGAGTGCAACATGGCCAGGTGTTAAACATTGACCAAACCATCAAAGCCATTCAACAGGCATTACAGAATTGCTATGAAAGCAATCCTGATTTGGAAATTGGGGAAGTATATGTGGGAATTGCCGGCCACCATATCAAGAGCTTGCAAACCCGTGGAGATATTGTCAGACAAGATCCTGATACTGAGATCAAGCGAAACGAGATCGACCAACTGGTCAATAACCAACGGAAAACATTTATCCCTGCCGGCGATCAGATCATTGATGTGATTCCACAGGATTTTCATGTAGATAATATCCAGAATATCAAAGACCCGATTGGATATAATGGGGTAAAAGTGGGGGCTAATTTCCATATTATTACCGGTGACAGGAATGCGATTCGTAATATCAACCGTTCAGTGGAGAGAAGCGGACTGGTTACCAAAGACCTTGTATTACAGCCTTTGGCATCGGCCAGTGCTGTTATGAGCGATATAGATATGGAAGCAGGTGTGGCGATACTGGATATTGGCGGTGGTACCAGCGATCTGGCTGTTTTTTATGAAGGCATTTTAAAGCATACCGCCGTTATTCCGTTTGGTGGAGAGAATATTACCAATGATATCCGGATGGGATTGGGTGTTTTGAAAAGTCAGGCCGAAGCCATGAAAGTGCAGTTTGGCAGTGCATTGGCAGATGAAGCCAAGACCAATGCGTATATCACCATACCCGGCTTAAAAGGTATGCCGGCTAAGGAGATCAGCGTAAAAAATCTTGCCGGTATTATACAGGCAAGAATGAGTGAGATACTTGATTTTGTAACCTACCATTTGAAACAGGTTGGTTTAGACAGTCGTGCTTTAAATGGTGGTATTATACTTACCGGTGGTGGCTCTCAATTAAAGCACCTGATACAACTTACAGAATATACAACTGGCTTAAATGCAAGAATTGGTTTGCCCAATGAACACCTGGCACCTAATCATATCGAAGAATTAAAAAAGCCGATGTACTCAACCTGTATCGGACTGATATTGAAAGGGTATAGCGACTATGATCATAAGTACAAAGAGTTTACTGAAAAATTCAGGAAGATAGAAGTTCCAAGAACCTTAACTGTTCAGAATTCGGAAACAGTTAAAGAAGCTCCGGCAACAGTGACTCCGGCAGAGTCAATGGAAAGAAAACAGAAGTTCTGGGATAAGTTTAAAAATAACCTGATCGACCTGTTTAAAGAGGAAGAGGATCATGTTATAAAATAAATTATCGGGTATTAGCGTTATGATATATCCGAAATATAAGAAAATGCGGTTTCACAAATTAAAATAGCAGATTATGATTCATTTCGATCTTCCCAAACAAAAATCTTCCATCATCAAAGTATTGGGTGTGGGAGGTGGAGGAAGTAATGCAGTAAACTTCATGTTTGAACAGAATATCGAAGGCGTTGATTTTATCATCTGTAATACAGATGCCAAAGCCATTGAACAAAGCAGGATTCCTAATAAAATACAGTTAGGACCACATCTTACACAGGGGTTGGGTGCAGGTGCCAATCCGGAAGTAGGTAAGAAGGCTACCGAAGAATCTCTGGAAGAGATCAAACGGATACTGGAAGTAAATACCAAAATGGCTTTTATTACAGTTGGAATGGGTGGTGGTACCGGTACAGGTGGCGCACCCATTATTGCACAGATATGTAAAGACCTGGGTATATTAACTGTGGGTATTGTGACTACCCCGTTTGGGTTTGAAGGACCTCGTCGTCAATTACAAGCAGAAGAGGGAATTATGCAATTGAAACCTTATGTTGATACCTTACTGGTAATCAGTAATGATAAACTAAGGGTTCAATATGGTAACCTGAAAATGAAAGAAGCATTTGGCAAAGCTGATAATGTGTTGGCTACTGCCGCTAAATGTATTACGGATATTATCAACAGTCGCGGACACATTATAGTAGATTTTGCGGATGTATGTACCGTTATGAAAAACGGCGGTGTTGCAATTTTAGGTAAGGCAGAAATTGAAGGGGAAGACCGGGCACAGCGTGCTATTGAAGAAGCGTTGACTTCTCCTTTGTTAAATGATAATGATATCAGAGGAGCTAAATGGATTCTGATCAATATCAATAGTGCAGAAGGTGAACATGAATGCACGATGGATGAACTGGAGATTATTAATAACCATCTGCGTATGCAGGCGGGTGATGATACCGATGTGATTGTAGGTATGGGATATGATAATGAGTTGGATAAGAAAATAGGTATTACCCTGATTGCTACCGGGTTTGAGCATAAAGACCCTTTTGCTAAACCAGTAGCGGTAAAAAAACCAGAACCCGCACAAGAGAAAATTGTGATGGTATTAGGTATGGATACTGAAGAACTAACTCCTGCACCGGTAGTATTGCCTGTAGAAGAAAAAGATCCATTTGCGCCCAGTCTACAGGAAACTGTAGTTGAGGAACAAATGATACAACTATTTTCTCAACCAGAATTCACAGCTCCTGAGCCGATGGTAACTGAAGTGGAAGAAGAAAAAGAATCGATGGTTTTGCAATTTGAATTAAGCACTGAAATTACGCAGGATGTAATGGTAGAAATTCCGGTGGAGGAAGTGCCCGTAGTAAAATCTGCTATGGAAGAAATGATGGATTTCAAATTGAGTGATACACCTGCTGCGCCAAAAACAACCACTTTTACCTCAGGTTTATTACACAAACCCACCAATATCTATGCTGAACCAGAAATATTATCACAGCTTTCTGTGATCAATACAAAACCTGTAGAAAATATTGAACTGGAGATTAAAAAAGTGGAAGAGAAACCTGCCATTGTTGAACCGGTTATTGAAATGGAAATGCAATTGGTAATGAAAGAAGAGATAGCAGAACCTGTGATAGCTCCTCAACCAGAATCCAGAGTTGCAGCGGCAAGTGAAGATTTTGATGATGCGGAAGAGCAAAAAAGAAGGGCTGCAGAAAGAATACAGAAACTTCGTAATCTTTCTTATAATATGAATAATACTGCGGATGCCAATAATGAGTTTGATGCAGTACCGGCCTATGTTCGCAGGAATATGGATTTGTTTGGAACAGCACTTACTTCTGTAGAGAATTTCTACAGTAAGGTAACCGTGAGTAAGGATGAAAATAACCAAACCCAGATTTCAACCATCAATACTTTTTTGGATGGTAAGAAGCCAGACTAACCCTTGCTTGCTATAGATTCCTTTATCAATTTGGTGATTTTAGTTGTTAGCCCCCGGTGCCGAACCGGGGGTTTTGTTTTCGGGGGATACCATCTTCTTTGCTTAATTTTATAGATAAATTGTTACTCAGAACGAGTACTAAATTGATAAGAAAATGGCTGTTATACTGATAACCGGTGGTACAGGAATGATAGGGAAAAGATTAACGGAGCACTTGGTTGCCGAAGGGCACGAGGTGGTGATTTTTACCCGTAAATTACCTGATAGAAAACCAGTAAAGAATGGGATTCGTTATGCGCTTTGGAATATTGAACAACAAACCATAGACGAAGCAACCATCAGACGAGCGGATCATATTATTCACCTTGCTGGTGCCGGTGTGGCGGATAAAAGATGGAGTGTACAAAGAAAACAGGAAATTGTAGATAGTCGTACACAATCCAGTGCCCTGATTGTAAAAGCCTTATCGGAAATTCCTAATCATGTGCAATCTGTAATCAGTGCTTCGGCAATTGGCTGGTATGGACCGGATACAACAGAGAGCAGGAAAAATGGATTCTCTGAAGATGCAAAACCCGACAATGCTTTCCTGGGAGAAACCTGTCGTTTATGGGAAGA
This sequence comes from uncultured Bacteroidota bacterium, assembly GCA_903926855.1. Taxonomy (GTDB): domain Bacteria; phylum Bacteroidota; class Bacteroidia; order Chitinophagales; family Chitinophagaceae; genus Sediminibacterium. Next base: position 21,447 of record CAIYKV010000138.1, read on the forward strand.
AAGTATTGAGCCGGTTACTGCTTTGGGTAAACGCTTAATAAAATTAAGAACAGGGATTGTGTTGAGTACTCAGAATGGCGCCCTGGTGGAATTTATGAAACCCTTGCATATGCGGGTGGCCACTGTGCTTGGAACAGGTAAGCAGGTGGTAAGCTGGATACATGTTGATGATCTTTGCAGAATGTATCTCTTTGCAATTGATCACCCAACTATATCCGGTGCTTACAATGCTGTTTCACCATCGCCGGTAACCAATCAAGAATTGATACGCATCTTGGCTAAACAAATGTGTGGCCGATGGTATATTACTATGTATGTGCCATCATTGGTTTTAAAAATAGTATTGGGTGAGATGAGTATTGAGGTGTTGAAAAGTGCGACGGTGAGTTGCAGAAAAATAGAGGGAGAAAGGTTTATTTTTTTATACCCTCAGCTGGTAAATGCTTTGGAAGAACTCTTGGGTAAATAGGCTTGCTGATATGTAAAATATTTGCACACCAAGGCACAAAGGCACGGTTTTGGGCACTGTTGGTTTATTGTCGCTGCTAGTTATAGAGAAACTCCGATTGTATACCTATTAATTGAAACCAAATTAACTAATTAATACAAAGCAAACCGTGCCTTTGTGCCTTGGTGTGCAAAAAATACAATCTATAAATCTCTTCTTTTATGAACCGCATAGCAGATTAACCAAATAGCAGTGGTTAATAAAATTGTGTATATAACATGCTCCGGTATCAAGCTCAATGCATGGTCATAACTAGCTTTCGCATCTTTTCCAAATCGACTGAAAAATGCTGGAGCCGGTATAATTCGATCAGATATCTCAAAGGGCAGGAACCTGCCAATATCATTCAACTTGAACCTTGCATAAGCTACTGCAATGTTTTCTACCACCAAGTAATAAAAAAGAAAGATACCCAAGGCGATAAATGCTTTTTTAACAAGATAGCCCAGTAAAAATGCGATCGAAAGCTGGGCAAATGTTTGTAAAAGGAACAAAGGAATATACTGCAACTGTGCAGTCCATTGAGATACACTACTACTGTCTGCATATACGCCAAAACCTGCTGCTGCCAATACATATACAAGTGTAACAATCAGGGATACAATCAATACATCAAATAGTTTGCTGGTAATATATTGCTGTCTGCTCCATCCATCAATGATATTCTGGCGATGGGTTTTGAAATTGTACTCGTTGGTAACCAGCATGATTACTAATATAGAAGGGAGCAGTATAAAGAATGATGAAAAATAAGCAACTGAATGCCATGATTCAGGGAATGAGAATGGATTACCCAGCAGGAACTTGGCAATATTATTGGTCATCTCTTTTCCATTGGTAGCTTTCTCATATCCATAATAAAACATACTGTTTACGCCCGGATAGGTTAACGCCACAATACCCAGCATCCACCAGAAAGCAGGATATTTTTTTATTTTAAGCCATTCAATTTTTATAAGAGTAAGCATATAGTTCGGTTTCTTTTAGTCGTTGGTTAATTCGAAGAATTTTGTTTCGAGGCTCTTCTTTTTTACAGATAGGAGATTGAGGGTGATCCCTTTTTCAAAGCAAAAGCGATTGATCTCTTCCAGTTTTGCGGTTCCTACCGGAAAGAATACCCGCACATTTTTTCCTTCCTGTTTAATGCTGCTATAGCCCGGAAATTCATTTAATACTGATTTTAAATGATCAGGATCTCCTGAGGATACTTCAACAATATCTTCATTAGACAATACTTCATCTACTTGTCCGGCTGTTAACAGTGTCCCTTTCTTTAAAATAGCCAGGTGTGTGCATACTTTTTCAACTTCATCCAATAAATGGCTGGCCATGATAATGGTTTTACCTCTGATGGCGAGCTCTCGTATTAATTCCCTGATTTCTGCAATACCTACCGGGTCAAGTCCATTAGTAGGCTCGTCAAATACCAATACCTGCGGATTACCCAGCAAAGCGGCTGCAATAGCCAGTCGTTGTTTCATACCCAGACTGTATGCGCTGAATTTGCTGTGTTTACGTTCTGCTAATTTTACGATTTCCAGTACATGATCAATATCTGCATCTGTGCCACGGCCGCTTATAGCTTGTGTAATATGGAGATTATCTACGGCAGATAAATAATGGTAGAAATTAGGGGTTTCCAATAATGAGCCAATCTTTTTTCTTGTTTCCGGAGAACCGGGTTGCCCAAACCAGGCAAAGGTTCCGCTATCTGCTTTTAAAATATCCAATAGTATGCTGAGCATAGTGGTTTTACCACTTCCATTGGGTCCCAAAATGCCAAATACACTTCCTTCCGGAACTTCAAAGGAAACATTTTTCAGCGCCTTTATAGATCCATAGGACTTGGATATACCGTTAATTGACAGAACTGGTTGCATAAAAATTTATTTTAAAGAAGCGGGAAGTTTTACAGGTTTATAGGTATTCAATATCTCTAAGATAGAAATATAATATGGATTCGTTTAGAATAATGATGATCTGGCTTTTCTGCACATAAATGGTGAATTGAGAGGATTTGCGGAAATAAGCTTTCTGTTATCATTCCACCCTACTTTCTTACTAATGGTTTTTTATTCATTGACAGGTTGAATCTGAATTATGTGTTTACATGCTTAATTCACTTCTAAGCCATCTTTACCAGGCAATTTTGGAAATGGACTATGCGGTCCCTGCTGGTACCAGAAAACGGTGGATGCAATATCATCCTGTAAGGGAAGGTACCTGCCACCATCCCTCCATCCCAATGCCTGTATGGTTACTTTCAAATTTTTTTCGAAACGGATGGGATCGGTAATATGCCAGCGATACATTCCAAATCGTTGTTGAGAACCATAATGTCCATCTCCCTTGATTACCTGGTGTAAGCCGGTATAAGCGGTGGAAAATTCTGTGTAATTCGTTTCTGTAACACCAGCCGCATTCTTTGTTTTTGTATCAAAATCATAAGAGCCACAGAAATAATCTTCAGTTCCAGTTCCACAGACTGTTGGATAAGGACCATCATCATCCATAAAGAATTTAATCTCTCCCTCACCCCACCATCCATTGTTATGAACACCCCAAGCAATATATGTACCTACATACTGTCCCTTTCCTTTGATATCATCCACCAAAACATAATCCTGTTTATAAGGTAATGGATTCACTCTCCTGAATTGTGCATGAAAATAAGCAGCATCGGCAGGCACATCCGTTAAAATATAATCCACCTGGTAATACAGGATCATATCCTTTTCATCCATATTTTCCATGGTTATTCTGCATTTTTTACGGAATGGCATTGGCCAGTAACAGTTGAATGCACTGCCTGGATTCACGGTTACAGCTAATGAATTCAAAGCAGCGTATTGTCCCCATCCCATTCCAAAAAAATCTCCTACCGGCACTTCTACAGAAGGGGTTGTTTCATCATCCCAGTAAAAACGTAAAATCGAATAGCGCCAGTTGCCGGTAGGTGTCATCCAGATATGCTGAATGGATCCTGCACTGTCTATTTCTGCAATGGTAAAAGTAGATTTCGCTTTAATTTTTACACTCGGACTCAGTTTCCAACCCTGACCCAGATCGCGGGCAGCAGATGAGCCGGTACCGGTTGTAGCCATTCCTCCTTTGCCTTTGGCGCCGGTAAAATTTTCGGGACTGATAGAACGGGTTCGGGCATTGGAGACTCGGAATAAATTACCCAGGTTATTGTCTATTCCGTTAAAAACCTGTTGTGCTGAAACTTGCAGTACACACATATAAAGCAAGACAAGCAATCCTGTTTTTCTCATGGCTTTGATTTTAGAACAGTATAAATCTATGTTTTTTCTGTTTCTTTTCATAATAGATTGGATGAGAGAAGCAAATCGTATACAAACAAAAAGCACAGAATTTTCTGTGCTTTTTGTTTGTATCGAATACAGTAAAACGAGACTAAAAAAATAGTGAGCTTGTTTTTTAGTTCCTGATAGGCCTTCCGTTTTTTAAAACGCTTTGCAGTCTTTCGAGTGTTTTCTTTTCTCCGCAGAGACTTAAAAATGCTTCTCTTTCCAGATCCAGCAGGTATTGTTCGCTAACCAGGCTTTGACTGCTTAGGTCACCACCACACATCACATACGCTAGTTTGCGGGCTACCAATGCATCATGGTCGGTAGCATAACCACCACGCCACATTCCATTAATCCCAGCATACATAGCACCCAGACCCAGGCGTCCCATAACTTTTACATCTGTGCGTTGAACGGGAATTGCATATCCTTCTGCATGAATTTCTATGACACTTCTTTTGGCTTCAGCAATTCGTCTGCCGATATTCATCACTACTTCATCATGCCCTTTTCTAAGTATCCCCATATCAAATGCTTCCTGTGCTGAAGTGGCAACCTTCGCTGTAGCTATGGTGAAAAAGCGTTTTTTTAATGTAACAGTTTCCGGTTCCTCCTCATGTAATTCATCTCCGGCTCTAAGGGCAAATTCTTTTGTACCCCCACCACCAGGTATCAATCCTACCCCCAATTCTACCAATCCAATATAAGTTTCAGCAGCAGCGCAAATTTTATCAGCATGCAAGTTCATTTCACAACCACCACCTAAACTGAGTGCATGCGGTGCAATCACCACGGGTATGGAAGAATACCTTACCCGCATCATACTATTCTGGAACATGCGAATCGCCATATCCAGTTCATCGTATTCCTGTTCAATCGCCAACATAAAGATCATGCCTATATTGGCACCCGCGCTGAAATTAGCTCCGGTGTTGGCAATTACTAAGCCCTTAAATTTTTCCTCTGAAATGGCAATGGCTTTATTAAGACCTTCCAATACTTCTCCGCCAATGCTGTTCATTTTTGAACTCCATTCAAAACCCGCTACGCCATCACCTATGTCATATAATCGACAGGCACTATTTTTCCATACGGTATTATCTGCATGATTACTTAGTATCAGGAATGCATCTCCACCCGGAATAACTTTATAAGATTTGGAAGGAATATCATAATACAATCTTTTACCATTCTCTACTTTATAGAAACTCTCAGCACCTGCGGTAAGCATTTCTTCTACCCATGAAGCAGGGGTAAAACCTGCGGCTTTCATGGCCTGGATTGTTTTGGCAACACCTAAAGTGTCCCATGTTTCAAATGCACCAATCTCCCAGCCAAAGCCCGCCTGCATAGCATCATCCAAACGATATATTTCATCACTAATTTCCGGAATACGATGTGATATATACGAGAATAAGGAATAATGGAATAGTCGATAAAATTCACCCGCTTTATCGGTACCGCTATTGAGCATTTTTATCCGCTGTTTCAGGTCATCAATGGGTTTGGCTGTTTCCAGACTGGCAAATTTGGGTTTTACCCTTGCCCCATATTCCATGGTTTGGAGATTCAGGGTCAATATTTCTTTACCGGCAGCAGATTTTAGTTTTTTGAAAAATCCCTGTCCTGTTTTATCACCGAGCCAGTTATTGGTGACAACAGTATCCAACCAGGAAGGAATGGTGAAAATATTTTTTGCTTCATCTTCCGGACAATTATCTGCTACTCCTTTGGCTACTTTTACCAGGGTATCAATGCCAACTACGTCCGCTGTTCTGAAAGTGGCCGATTTGGGTCTGCCTATCACGGGACCAGTTAAAGCATCCACTTCGTCGATACTTAGGCCGAGCTGATTCATGATATGAAAAATGCTCATGATGCTGAATACACCAATGCGGTTGGCAATAAATGCGGGAGTATCTTTACATAAAACGGTTGTTTTGCCCAAATATAGATCGCCATATTCCAATAAAAAATCAGTGATTTCGGGATCGGTATAAGGGGTTGGGATGATTTCTAAAAGACGCAAATATCTTGGTGGATTAAAAAAATGGGTTCCGCAAAAATGTTTTTTGAAATCCTCAGATCTGCCTTCTGCCAGCATATGAATCGGGATGCCGGAGGTATTGGATGTGATAAGGGTTCCGGGTTTACGGAACTTTTCAACCTTTTCATAGATCAATTGCTTTATATCCAGACGCTCTACCACTACTTCAATAATCCAGTCATACCCTACTATATCTTTGAGTTGGTCGTCGAAGTTACCGGTAGTGATTCGCTTAGTCACTTCTTTCGTAAAAACAGGCGAGGGATTGCTTTTAACAGCTGCCTGCAATGCATCGTTCACTAACTTATTACGTTCTGATGGGGAGGTGCTTTCCTCAGCACCTTTTGGAACCATGTCTAATAATAAGACCTGTAAACCAATGCCGGCAAAATGACAGGCAATTCGGGAACCCATGACACCGCTACCCAGTACCGCAACTTTTTTAATGGAACGTTTCATATAGCATAAGCTTTCCGTAAAATTAGTTAGTTATGCAACTAATTGTACAAAATAGGGCAAAATATTTTTATTGTGCTTATGAAAGCAGTCATTGGAGGGAATAAAACCTAATTTTTTTATTGAGGTAATAGTGGAGGCTAAAGCATAAGATACCTATACCTCAAACCAGGGTTGGAAGGCAGGATACATGGATTTAATAGTCAATAAGAATAAGTTACCTTATTCTTCAGACCTGGCAGCACCTTTGTATGCCATATACAGGCATACCAGGTAAACAATCAACAAAACAGAAACTAACATAATCGGGGGGATTTGATAATACAATTTAATTAAAAATTCAATTCGTAACATTGATTTAACATTATCAATTGTTTTGTATGTACGTTTTAAATCAGTGAATGTGTAGTTTATGTGGAAAATACCTAGTACTTAACGCTTTTTAGAACCAATTTGTTTCAAAATCTGGCTATCCTTGGTGTATCAGTAGCTATTTATCCAGAAATAAATAGCGACAAAATTTGTTTATAGCCCTATTATTACCGTTGCTTCAGCCTAATAACCTTTCAAAAATTACGGCTTTGTTTTGCCGGGCTTTCCTCTATTTTTGTTATCCATGGAAATAAATACAGCATTGGTAGACCAATTGGCAAATCTTTCAAGGTTGCAGTTTGAGGATTCTGAAAAAGAGTCCATTAGAAAGGACCTGGAGAAAATGGTATCCTTTGTAGAAAAATTGAAGGAGGTTGATACTACCGGGGTATTGCCTTTATTGTATATGGGGGATAGTGCCAATGTACTTAGAGAAGACAGGGTAGAAGGCTCGGTTACCCGCGAAGAGGCCCTGCTGAATTCACCCTCCACAGATAAAGTATATTTTACCGTTCCTAAAGTAATTAAGAAATAGATTTATCATACTGTAAACGAAACCCGATTTATATGAGTGAGGTAATTATCCGGTTAGAAGACATTCAGAAAAGTTATTTTATGGGTAACCAGGCTATCCCTGTACTAAAAGGGATTTCACTGGATATTTTTAAAAATGAGTATGTCGCATTAATGGGCCCATCCGGTAGTGGTAAAAGCACGCTCATGAATATATTGGGTTGTCTGGATTCACCTACCGGAGGAAAATATATCTTAAACGGGAAAGATGTCAGTAAGATGCCTGATGATGATTTGGCAGAAGTAAGAAATACCGAAATCGGGTTTGTATTCCAGCAATTCAACCTGCTTCCCCGTTTATCAGCTGCCGAAAATGTTGCTTTGCCCTTGATTTATGCCGGCATCAATAAAAAGGAAAGGATGGAAAGGGCTATGGAAGCTTTAAAGAAAGTGGGACTGGAAGAGAGAAGTCACCATAAATCGAATGAACTGAGTGGTGGACAAATACAAAGGGTGGCTATTGCCCGGGCCCTGGTAAATAATCCTTCACTTTTATTGGCGGATGAGCCAACCGGTAACCTCGATTCAAAGACTTCAGTTGAAGTAATGGAGATTTTTGGAAAAATCAGAGAAGCCGGTAATACAGTTGTTCTGGTAACCCATGAAGAAGATATTGCCAGTTATGCCCATAGAGTAGTACGACTCAGGGATGGTTTGGTAGAAAGCGATCATGTGAAGGATTTATCAACCATTCATCACTAAGATATTGTTACGAGTTACACGTTACAGGTTACGGTTTTTTTGTGGCCTGTGGAAGTGTAATAGGGTATTTCAACTGAATCCATAGACATGAAACCCATAACCCAATAACAACGCGTAACCTATAACTTGCAACTCGTAACTTGTACCCCGATACAAATTCCCATGGCTTCAAAAATATATACAAAAACAGGAGATCTCGGTAAGACCTCGCTGATTGGTGGAACTAAAGTAGCCAAGAGCCATATCCGTATTGATAGTTATGGAACGGTAGATGAACTGAATTCCTATATTGGGATGGTAAGCGATTTATCTTCGGAAGCACATACCAAAGAAATATTGAAGGAAATACAGGATCGTTTATTTACAATTGGATCTTCTTTGGCCTGTGACCCCGAGATTGAGCCATTGATGAAAATACCTGATCTGAAAGAAACGGATATTGATTTATTAGAGAGAGAAATAGATTCGATGAATGATATACTTGCACCTATGAAATCATTTATATTGCCGGGTGGACATATAGCCATATCAACCACCCATATAGCAAGATGTGTTTGCCGCAGGGCAGAAAGATGTTGTGTAAATATGCAGGAACATGAATTGTTTGTGGAGCCACTGGTGATCAAATACTTGAACAGACTGAGTGATTATTTATTTGTGCTATCCCGTTATACAGCGCACGCATTGAACATTGAAGAGTTAAAATGGAAGCCCAGGATATAAATCCAGATGCCTTTTTAGCCGATAATTTTCCCATCTTTCATATGCAGTTTTCTATCGCTCATAGCAGCCAGTTCTTCGTTATGGGTTACGATCAAAAAGGTTTGCTTAAAATCATTGCGGAGTTGAACAAAAAGCTCGTGTAATTCCTTCGCGTTGGTACTGTCCAGGTTGCCTGTTGGTTCATCTGCAAAAACGATTTCCGGCCTGTTTATAAGGGCCCTGGCCACGGCAACACGTTGTTGCTCTCCTCCCGATAATTGCTGTGGTTTATTATCCAGGCGGTCGCCAAGCCGTAAAGTTGTCAACAATTCTATGGCCCGGCTGGTTACTTCTTTCTTTTTTTTACCGGCTATCCAGCCGGGAACGCAAACATTTTCCAAAGCAGTAAATTCAGGCAGCAGGTGATGGAACTGGAAAACAAAACCGATATGGTTATTTCGGAAAGCGGCCATTTTTTTACTACTTAGCTGATCGATGCGTTGGTTATTGAGCCAAATGCTGCCAGAATCAGCATTATCGAGGGTTCCAAGGATATGCAGAATGGTACTTTTGCCCGCCCCGGAGGAGCCTACAATACTAACTATTTCGCCTGTATTTACCTGTATGGCCACATCTTTCAGTACTTCCAGACTACCGTATTTTTTGCTAATATGTTCTGCTTTCAGCATCCGTAAGGGTTAAATTAGTGCTACAAACCTACAACAGGAGGCGGCTTATTGGACAATTTTTGAACATTTCTTTCCAAAACAGTAAAAACACGTATTTGGTGGTTTCATTTATACGGCTACATTTGCAAAAAATTAAAAGGTAAAATATGTTCTGGACTTTAGAATTAGCAAGTTACCTGGAAGAGGCCCCCTGGCCCGCAACAAAGGATGAATTGATCGATTATTCTATCCGTAGCGGTGCCCCACTGGAAGTGGTTGAAAATCTCCAGGAACTCGAGGACGAGGGGGAAGTGTATGAGAGCATTGAAGATATCTGGCCTGATTATCCAAGTCAGGAGGATTTTATGTTTAATGAAGACGAGTATTAAACAATCGCTTCCTTTTTTGGAACTATATAATTGCAAAAGCCATTCAGTAATTGAATGGCTTTTGCAATTATATAGGTTAGTTCAGATCCTCCTGATTTTCAACCAGGAAAATCTGGAGGATCTGGTTCAGATAAATTACCAGTAGTTTCAACTGGTATACGAAATCTATGGTTTCTTAAAACTGTATTTAAAATATAAAAGAACAAGTGTAAGTAATAATACTACGAGGTTAGCTGAGATTACAGGACCACTATGTATCGAGAACCCATAAACAAGCCAAACGATTGTACTGGTTACTACAATCAGGATCATCCAGATACTCAGGTCTCCAACACTTTTAGATTGCCATGATTTATAAACCTGTGGTACAAAAGTTACTGAAGTTAAAAAAGAACCCAGGTAACCAATATACTCAACCATATTGGGTGATATGTCTAATAGATTTGTCATAAATATGATTATTCGGTGATCCCCATTTTTTTCAATACACTATCACTTACTCCTGTGGTAGAATAACCACCATCATGAAAAAGATTTTGCATGGTTACCATTCGGGTAAGATCTGAGAATAATGTGATACAATAGTTAGCACAATCTTCTGCGGTAGCATTACCTAGTGGAGCAATGGCTTCGGCATAATCAAAGAAATCGCCAAAGCCTTTGATACCTGTTCCGGCTGTGGTTTTGGTTGGGGATTGAGAAACGGTATTGATCCTTACTTTTTTATCTACACCATAATGATAACCAAAACTACGTGCGATAGACTCCAGCATGGCTTTAATATCGGCCATATCGGTATAAAAAGGATAGGTACGTTGGGCGGCCATATAGGTAAGCGCTACTACACTTCCCCATTCGTTGATCGCATCCAGTTTTTTGGCAACGGCCAGCATTTTATGAAAGGAGAGTGCCGAAACATCGATCCCTTTCTGAAAGAAATCGTAATTCAACTCTGTATAAGGTATTTTTTTACGAATGTTAACACTCATCCCAATAGAGTGTAATACAAAATCTATCTTTCCACCCAGTATTTCCTGTGATTCGGTAAACAAAGTCGTGAGTTCTTCTACACTGGTTGCGTCGGCAGGAATAATCTTTGAATTGGTTTTTTCGGCCAGCTTGTTTATTTCACCCATCCGCATAGCAATGGGTGCATTGGTTAATACGAAAGTTGCCCCTTCTTCATGGGCTTTTTCGGCTACTTTCCAGGCAATTGAATTTTCATCCAATGCACCGGTGATAATACCACGTTTTCCTTTTAATAAGTTGTACGGCATAGCGGTTGATTTATGGTTTATTCTTTAGGCATTGCCTAAACATAGGCAAACATAAAGATTATGTTTGAAACCACCTGTTTGTGGTTTTATTAACTAACTAGCTAATTCAGGATCATTTCTTTTGCATTTTCCAAAGCGGCGGCCGTAGGTTTTTCGCCACTCAGCATTCGGGCAATGGCAGTAATCCTTTCATCTTCATTCAATCTGCGAATATTGGTCTTTACGGCATCATTCACTATTTCTTTATATACAAAGAAATGGGCATTCGCTTTACCTGCGATTTGCGGTTGGTGAGTAATGCATATAATCTGTCTGCTGGCTGCCAATTCTTTCATGATAAAACCTACCTGTTTCGCGGCTTCTCCAGAGATTCCTGTATCTATTTCGTCGAATATCATGGTTGGGAGATCGACCGACTGGGCTACCAATGATTTTATGCATAACATCAGCCTGCTCAGCTCTCCACCACTGGCTACTTTTCGAATAGGCTCAAAGCGATTGCTTTTGTTTGCATCAAACAAAAAATCGATATGGTCTTTTCCATAATGGCCAAGAGTACTTTCCTTCAGTTCTGCCTGCAAACGGGCATTGGGCATGCCAACCTGAGTCAGGAGTGAATTTACTTTTTCTTCCAGTGGTTTAATTTGATGATGCCTTGCTTTTGATATCCGTTCCGCAATAGCAACGGCTTCTGCAAATAATTGCGCTACCTGTTTTTGTAAGGAAAGAATGGTTTCATCCATATTCAAAACAGCGTTCAGTTTTTCCTGTAATTCTGCCTGTATGGAAAGTAGTTCAGTTGTAGTATGAACCCCATGCTTTTTAAGTAATTTATACCCATCCATCAAGCGTTGGTTGATGGATTCAATTCTTTTTTCGTCGAAACTTATTCCGTCATTGATACCCTCTAATTCTTCTGCAATATCCTGTAGCTCAATTTGAGTGCTTTGTAGTCTTTGAATCAGTTCGGTTAATGTCGGATGAAGGGAAGCATATCCCTGTAATTGATTACCTATTTGTTTTAAAACCTGTAGTACCGGTTGCTCGCTTTCTTTCAGGTCAAAGAATACTTTGGTTAAGGTGGTTTTGATGCCTTCCGCATTATTCTGGAGTTTTAATTCTGCATCCAGTTCTTCGAGTTCATTGTCACGAAAAGAAGCATCACTCAATTCTGAAAATAAAAATCGGTGATAATCCAGTTCTTTATCAAAAACTGCTTTTTGTTGTTGCTTAGTTGCCAGATCTTTTTCAGCGTTCTGCCAAAGTTTGTATATTTTCTGATAGGCAGTCAATTCTTGCTCATTACCTGCGAGCGCGTCTAAAACTTCCCGTTGAAAATCACTATCGCCAAGTTCGAGTGTATCAAATTGCTGGTGAAGATCAACCAAAAGAGAGGCCAGTGATTTTAATTGCTGAAGAGTAGCAGGTGTGTCATTGATAAATGCCCTTGATTTGCCATTGGCTGTAATTTCTCTTCGTAATACCAGTTCATCTTCTATATCCCATTCATTCTCCTGTAAAAATGACAGGACTTCTTTTTTGCCATCTACTCTAAAAAAACCTTCTATAAAACATTTTTTTTCAGTGTTCACCAAAACACTGCTATCCGACCTTTCACCGAGTATTAAACCGAGAGCTCCCATCAGAATACTTTTTCCAGCGCCGGTTTCTCCGGTAATGATATTCAGCTGAGATGAGAAATCGATTTCAATCTCATCAATGATCGCATAGTTTTGTATAAAAAGTTTACGAAGCATGATCCAAAGCTGTTTGTGTAAGAAACTGGGTGTAAGTTAGTGTAGGGTTTTGTGTTATACAAATCCGGGTATAAATACCAGGTGTTTTCCGTATCAGAATGATGGATTATTCAATGATAAGGAATGCTTTTATTATTCTCCTTTGCATCGGGCAATTCCGGATTTGGCTCTTTGGTCAAGCGAGTCCTTATAATCATGTTCGCCCATATCCAGACATTTCTGGTAATAGGTAATTGCCAAAGCTTTTTGTCCGTGACTCTCATAGATCTGTCCTATCTGTAATGCAGCCCGGGCTGCATAATGTTCTTTTCTATACTGGCCTAAACGAATGGCGATTAAATAATTGCGGATCGCATCATCTGTTCTCCCCATATCGTCATAGATACGGGCTACCCGATAGGCAAATTCCAGTTTATCTTCCTCTTTAGAAAAATCGTCTTCCTTTTTGCCTTGTAATAGTGCTGCAGCTTCGCTATGATAGCCTCCATCACTTAATAATCTTGCTTTTAGTAATAGGGCATTGGGCCATAATCCGGATTTGGCATCTTTTAATGCTTTTTTATCTGCATCAGTTTCCGTAGATCCTTTGGTAAGTATATTTTTTCTGGCTTCTTCTGCTTTGGTCATATTACCCTCCAGATAATAACACCAGCTTAATTTCATATAGGCATCTTTGACATAAAATTTGCCTTTGAATCGAGCAATGAAATTTTCCATGTACTGGGCAGCTTCCTGAATTTCCAGGTGATAAAGTTTTACAAAAGCCATTTCAAAATCCCAGAAACTAACTTTCAGGTAATCCTCTGAATGATTGCGATTAAGTAAAATGTTTTTTGCGTATTCAGATTGTTGGTTGTTGATGGCCAGGTTGGCGGCCATAAAAGCATGCAGGTGATTATTTACCAGATCGAGTTTATGTTCTTGTACAAAAGAGAGGGCTTCTGTTTTTTTATTTTCTATATAGAAAGCCAAATAAGGATATACAAATGCTGCTTCATTGAATAGGATTTTAGCATACGAATCATTGCTATTGACAAACCCCCGTACTTTTTTCATTCCTTCGGTAACCGAACCCCTGATTCCAAAAAGACTGGCTATCCATTTATAACCATTGGGCATCGTACCTACTGCCGCTTCCAAAGCTCCATAGGGTAAATCGTTGGGGGCGAAATTGGGAAACTGTTTTTTATTTTCTTTGATCAATTGATAACCTTTCCGAAAATCCCAACCTGCGTCCCAGGTTTTTCCGAATTTTATAGCAATAGCCGCCCGGTGAATCCGCATAACACTTAAACAATAATTATAAAACGGCGAACTCTTAGGTCCTTTCTCTAACTGATCAATCTGTGCAGTAAAATGAGGATACCGGATTTGATAATCTTTGGGGTCTTCATTAAAAAGAAGGGTATAAAAGTCAATATAACTCTCCAGGAAAACGGGAATTAGGTTATCAGGATTCTGTTGTTTGGCTTTTTCCAGTAAAGCCTGCCCACTGCTCATTTTCAACTTAGTGATCTCCTGGTAAGCCTGCAGACAGGTACTGTTTAAATCATATACTTTCTGCGCGTGAACCCATGTGAATCTGGTTAGCAACAATAGGAGGAGGATTAACCATTTTTTCATTAGACACCGAAAATAAGAAAAGGGCAGCCAATGGCTACCCTTTCTATGGTATGTTTTTGGTAATTTTTGGATATTACCGATTATTTATTTTACATCAACACTGTCATTCAGGTCAGCATCCACCAGAATTCGTCCGCAGTTTTCACAAACGATGATCTTTTTGTGTAAACGGATTTCGCTTTGACGTTGAGGAGGAATAGAGTTGAAGCAACCACCACAGGCATCTCTTTCAACAGGCACTACAGATAAACCATTGCGGTAGCTTTTGCGGATACGGTCATAGCTGTACAATAATCTGTCATCGATATGTGCACGTGCATCAGCACTTTGTTTATTGAAATGTGTTTCTTCTTTTTCTGTATCAGTAATAATTTTCTGGAGTTCTCCTTTTTTGTGGTTCAGAACGCCTTCTTTTACAGCCACTTGTTTTTTGGCAACTTCCAATCCTTTGATTTTCTCAGCCAGTTCCTCATTGGCATCACGAATATGTTTTTCTGCGAGCTTGATTTCAAGCTGTTGCATTTCGATCTCCTTATTGATCGCTTCAAATTCGCGGTTATTCTTTACGTTTTCGCTCTGCTTTTCATATTTGGCATTCAATGCTTCACTTTCTTTGATGGCATTTTTCTTGCTCTCAATGAACTCTGTGATACCATTGATCTCTTCTTCAATCCGGGTCTGGCGACTGGTTAAACCCTGTATCTCATCTTCCAGGTCACTTACTTCCATCGGAAGTTCGCCTTTCAGGATCTGGATCTCATCCAATTTGCTGTCAATTTTCTGTAAACGTAGCAGGTTTACCAATTTTTCTTCTACAGAGAAATCTTTAACGGAAGCCATATTTTTTTGTGGTTTGAGGTTTGTGGTTTTAGTGCTATCAAGTTTCTTTTGCAGCTATTTTATCTGCTTAAAAACGAATCCTAGCTCCTTTCTCAGCCCAGGAAATAGTTTACCGGGTTGGTTCTTATTCCTGATTTGAGGACGGCAAAGGTAGGGAATTTAGCCTGTAAAATCTCAATCAAAAGGTCAGTAGTATATTGTTCACTTTCCCAATGCCCAATATCGGCTAGCAGGATCCGTTGATTGGCATCAAAGAACTCATGGTATTTGATATCGGCAGAAATATAGATATCTGCGCCAGATCCAATGGCTTTTTCTATTAAAAAGCTACCAGAACCCCCGCAAATAGCGACTTTTTGGATGTTTTTGCCCAATAATGGGGTGTGGCGGATTAAAGAAAGATCAAATGCCGTTTTCAGCATTTGTAAAAAGCCTGTTTCCGTTATCGGTTCTGGTAATTCGCCTAGTAAACCACTTCCAACTGATTGATAATCATTTGATAAGCTAATAATATCATAGGCTACTTCTTCATATGGGTGATTTTTTAGCAGGATTTTTACCAGGGTGGATTCTAAAAAAGCGGGGAAAACCATTTCTATTTTGATCTCTTTTTCGGTATGGGGCTTACCGGGTTCTCCCACAAAGGGATTGGTTTGATCTGATCCGGTAAATGTTCCGATTCCTTCCCCATTAAAACTGACCCCGCTATAATTTCCAATATTGCCGGCACCTGCCTCAAATAGAGCCTGACGGAGTGCTGGGGCATGGTCAATAGGGACAAAACTGACCAGTTTCTTCAATTGTCCGGCTTTGGGGGCAAGAATTCGGCAGTTAATCAACCCTATCTGCTCCGCAATTCGTTTATTCACACCATTCAAAACATTGTCCAGATTGGTATGAATGGCATAGATCGCCACCTCGTTTTTGATAGCAGCGATCACCGTTTTTTCCACATAATTCCGGCCTGTGATTTTTTTCAGCCCGCCAAAAATGATCGGATGATGAGCCACTACCAGGTTACAACCCCGATTTTTGGCTTCTAAGATTACCTCTTCTGTGGCATCTAATGTACAAACTATACCGGTGCATTCCCAGGATGCTTGTCCGGTTAGTAAGCCTGCATTATCATAGGACTCCTGTAAGCTAATGGGTGCCCATTCTTCCAGGACATTTATTATATCGGCAATTTGCATAAGTATATCATTTAAATCATTCTCTGAATCATCTAAAATAATCCAAAACACCAAACCCGAAGCTAAAACCTATCACTAAGGTTATCTTTGTTGCATGGCTCAGTCAAAATTCCTTTTTTACAATGGCAAAATAATGCGGTCTGATCAATTATTAATCTCGCCGGATAATCGCTCATTTCGTTATGGTGATGGATTTTTTGAGACCATAAAAGTATGCAAGGGAAAGCTGGTTTTGGCAAATTATCATATGGAACGCTTGTTTACTTCTCTGGATCTTTTACAATTTGCACCCCCTGTTTATTTCACCCCTGAGTATATAACTGAGCAGGTTCTTGCCTTAGCCTCAAAAAATGGCCATCAGAAACTGGCAAGGATTCGAATAACCATTTTCAGAGGTGAGGGAGGGTTGTATGACGAGCAAAATCATTTCCCCAATCATATTATACAAAGCTGGGAATTGAACCCTGCTAATAACCTACTGAATGAAAACGGCCTGATACTTGACTTTTTTAGAGATGCAAGAAAAGTATGCGATCATTATTCAGCTGTGAAAAGCAATAATTTTCTTTCTTATGCTATGGCAGCTTTATGGGCAAAGCAACAGAAACTAAATGATGCCATTCTTTTGAATCCTTATGATTGTGTGGCAGATGCTACAATAGCCAATGTGTTTATGTTGAAAGATGGGATTGTAAAAACTCCGGCTTTAACAGAAGGGCCTGTAAATGGAGTGATGCGAAAGCATATACTTTACTCCCTAAGAAAAATGGATATTTCTGTTGAAGAAACCTCGATTACAGGGGAAGATTTATCAGAAGCCTCTGAAATATTTCTCACAAATGCGATATATGGAATTCGATGGGTAAAGCAGTTAGGCAAAAACGGATTTACAAACAGTTTTTCAAAAATGTTGCATAAAGATTGTGTTGCTAATTTGTTACAGCAATAAACTACCATTTAATTACTGTTTGATACCCTCTCTAAACCTTTTAGCAACAAATTTGTTCTACCCTTAAACGGCAAAAAATGAAGTCTGGAGTAAATATTATGTGGTTCAGAAGAGATCTTCGATTATCAGATAATGCGGCTTTGTATCATGCGCTAAAATCGGGTGTTCCGGTTTTGCCTTTGTTTATTTTTGATAGAAATATATTGGACCAATTAGAGGATACCCGCGACAGGCGGGTAGAATTTATTCATGCTGCTTTGGGCGATATGCAGGAACAACTGATGGCATTGGGAAGTAGTTTGGAAGTTTATTATGGTTTTCCACTTGAAATTTTTACACGCATAACTGAAAAATATATAGTTAACACAGTATTTGCCAACCACGATTATGAACCCTATGCTTTGGAGCGGGAAAAAATTATTTTCAATTTTTTGAATAGCAAGCGTATATCTCTGCATACGTATAAAGACCAGGTAATTTTCGAAAAAGATGAAGTATTAAAAGATGACGGTAAGCCCTATACCATATTTACACCTTACGCAAACAAATGGAAAACGAGATTGACCGGGTTTCATTTGAAATCATATCCAACGGAAAAATATTTTTCGAATTTATACCGACAAAACCCTTTGCCAATTATTTCATTGGCAGAAATGGGTTTTCAAGCTGAAGGGAAATCCTTTCCTGCTCTGGAAGCAAAAGAAGAGATTATCAGACGTTATACTGAACGAAGAAATTTTCCTGGTTTAGAGAATAGCACTTCCCGCATGGGTGTTCATCTTCGCTTTGGAACTGTTAGTGTTCGTGCTTTGGCCACAAAAGCAAAGCAATTGAATGAAACTTATTTTAATGAATTGATCTGGCGCGATTTTTATCATATGATTTTATGGCATTTTCCACAGGTAGGCAAAGGAAAAAGTTTTAAATCTGATTATGATTTGATTCGATGGCAAAATAATGAAATTGCTTTTGAAAGATGGTGTAATGGAACAACGGGCTATCCTATTGTTGATGCCGGTATGCGGGAATTGAATGCTACGGGATTTATGCATAATCGGGTTAGAATGATTGTAGCTTCCTTTCTGACCAAACATTTGTTGATTGACTGGCGTTGGGGTGAAGCTTATTTTGCGCAAAAATTACTAGATTTTGATCTTGCGGCTAATAATGGTGGCTGGCAATGGGCCAGTGGTAGTGGATGTGATGCTGCTCCTTATTTCAGGGTTTTCAATCCGGCATTACAAACGCAAAAATTTGATAAAGATTTTTTATACATCAAAAAATGGGTGCCTGAATTTCAGGAATTTAATTATCCAAAACCAATTGTGATCCATGAAGAGGCCAGGAAAAGGGTTTTGGAAGTATATGCGAAAGCTTTAAAAAAGTAGCGGCACTATACAAACACCTGTGAAATAGTATTGATCAATCAAGAAAAATATTATCTGCAATCTTAATTGCTGAATGGTTTAATTGTTGGTATACTTCTAATAATTTTTGTACTGCGGTTTTGCCGGCTTCTCCCAGATCTAAAGAATAATTATTTACATACAAATCAATATGTTGCCGCATAACGGTTTCACTCATTTCCTGAGAATGCAGGCATACATAGTCGGCCAGCACAGGATAGTTCAAGAATGCATATTCAATGCTTTTTCTAATCAGGCGATCCAGTTTTTTTTGTGTATCCCGGTCAATGGAACGCTTACCGATAATTCCTCCTAAGGGAATAGGAACCTGAATAGTATTTTCCCAATAAGATCCCAGGTCAATGATTTTTGTTAAACCTTTTTCCTGATAGGTAAATCGGTTTTCATGAATGATTACGCCTGCGTCTACCCGGTGATCCAGTACCGCGTCTTCTATCTCATGAAATACCATAAATTCTTTATTAACAGCTTCGGGAAATGCAAGGGAAAAAAGCATATGTGCCGTTGTGTTCTTGCCTGGAATAGCAATCTTCATTGTATTCACATCGAATGACTGATCTTCTTTTATTGTTGTTCCCTTTGTAATTAGTAAAGGCCCCACGCCTTTGCCTAATGCCCCGCCACTATTCAATACAATATATTTATCCAGCACCAATGGCAGCACACCATAACTAATCTTTGAAAAATCCATTCTTTCTTCCTTCGCCCATTCATTGAGTGTTTGCACATCCTCCAGCACTACCTCAAATTCAAAGCCCTCGGTATCAATTTTGTGATTCACCAATGCATCAAATATAAAAGTGTCGTTGGGGCAAGGGGAGAAGGAAAGGGTCATGGGTATTCAAAATTCAAAATTCAAAAGCCAAAATTCAAAATTCAAAATTCAAAATTCAAAATTCAAAAGCCAAAAGCCAAAAGCCAAAAGCCAAAAGCCAAAAGCCAAAAGCCAAAAGCCAAAAGCCAAAAGCTATGATTACACTGCAATTTATTTAAAAACGCAGCCAAAGGTCAGTTAATTTTATAGAGTTTATCGATATACCTGAGTAATACTTCGTTTAGATTTTCCAGAGCTTCTTTGATTTTCCAGTTTGCTTTGTTTCTTTCGCCGATATAATTTGAGATGGTTCTGATTTGCAGGAAAGGGATATTGGCCTGGCGACAGATATAATGAAGAGCGGCGCCTTCCATACTTTCGGTTATAGGGTTGTATTTTTTGATAAGTTGTTGGATCCTGTTAGGATCTGTTGAAATTTCATTGACGGTTAATCCGCTTACCTCGGGTAGTTTTAGTAAGTTGAATTTTTCGAGCCAGGGATTAGGCAGTTTTCTTTTTTCGAAAGGAGGGTAACTGCTTTTTTCAAGTTTCAGATCAAACAAATCTTTCCATTTGCCGTCTTCCTGCACTCCCATATCTCCTAAGGATTCATCTTTTATGATTACAGTTTTGCCAGGTGTAAATATTGTATCGAAAGAACCCGCAATTCCTGCCTGAATAATAAGATCCGGTTTATCTTCAAGAACCATTTTTGTCAACGAAACAGCGGTAGTCAACATCCCTACTCCGCTCTGGTGAAACTGCAGTTTCAGGCGATGACTTTCACCCGTATACAGGCTATTCATTTTCAGAAAGGATGGCATCCATTCTCCTACAGTGGCGGAAGTTATGATTACACGCATGGAGTAAAGGTAGTGGTTCTTGGGATTTTAGCGGTTGGGGAAGGGGGCTTGGGGTTTTGGCTATTGGCCTTTGGCAGAATAGGCTAAATCTAAATGCGTTGATTTTTAATGGCAAATAATTTCTTTTTTTATTAATAAATACGCTTCTATTTCGTTTAATCCTATTCTATCACAAAGGCAAAAGCCAAAAGCCAAAAGCCAATGGCCAACTACCAGCTACCCGCCCATCAGCCAATGGCCATCAATCTCTATTTCCTTAACTTTGCCGAAATTTAGGGTGAGAATGGTGTATTTAACGAGACAGGAGCATTTTAATGCTGCACATAAATTGTTCAATCCGGCCTGGACCAAGGAACAAAATGAAGCAGTTTTTGGGGTTTGTGCCAATGAGAACTGGCATGGACATAATTATGATCTATATGTAACCATCAAGGGAAAACCAGATCCGGATACCGGTTTTTTATATGATGTTAAGAAACTTAGCCAATTAATCAGGAAATATGTGATAGAGCCGTTAGATCATAAAAACCTGAATCTGGATGTGCAGTTTATGAAAGATAAAATGTGCAGCACCGAGAACCTGGCAACAGCCATCTGGCATCAGTTGATAGATCATTTACCTGCCGGGGTATTACTCCACTGTATTAAGCTATATGAGACCCCCAGAATATATGTTGAATATTTTGGGGAAGAATGATTCCAGAAAATATCTGATACTATATGCATTTTGTCTGGGGGTTGATTCTGTGGAATAGACTCTTTTTTAGTCCGTAAAAACCTCAACAAACTATTTTTTCTGTCTATTTTAAACAAAATATACACCTGAATGGTTAGTATATTTGTATCTGATGTTTGATATGGAAGTTTACATAAAATAGATTTTTCCTTTTACAAGTTAATTTCTATATCAGATAGGGCTCACTAAATTCCGGCAACTTGATCAGCACACTTCTGAAACAGTTTCCGGACATTAATAAATGGTCCACTTGAAACACAGATTCTTTGTATGAATAATAAAGTTGCGGTTTTCCGAAAAGAACATTTTAATGCAGCGCACAGACTTCATAATCCTGATTGGACGGAAGAAAAGAATGATGCCGTCTTTGGATTATGTAATAACCCCAATTTTCATGGGCATAATTATGAGTTGATTGTAAAAATAATTGGGGAAATAGATCCGGCTACCGGGTATGTAATTGATTTGAAAATTGTGAGCGACCTGATTAAAGAAGAGATTCTGGATAGATTTGATCATAAGAACCTGAACCTGGATACCAAAGAGTTTGCGAATCTGAACCCAACTGCAGAAAATATTGTGATGGTCATATATACACTGTTAAGAGCAAAATTAGATGCAAGGTTTGAACTGTCAGTCCGGCTATATGAAACCGAAAGAAATTTTGTTGAATACCCCGTTTACCATAATTAAAAAGTAAATACGTTACCATGGCTTATTCTAAAATTGAGAAGTACGATGAAGATGTGACTTCTGGACTGATGAAAAATTACAGGGATTCATTGACCTTGCTGGGAGAAGATCCTGAACGAGAAGGCTTAATAAAAACACCTGAACGTATGGCAAAAGCCATGCAGTTTCTAACACAGGGCTATTCACAGGATCCCAAACTCATTATCGAATCTGCCAAGTTTAAAGAAGATGTTAGTGAGATGGTGATAGTGAAGGATATTGAACTGTATTCCATGTGCGAACACCATATGTTGCCATTTTTTGGTAAAGCGCATATCGCTTATATTCCTAATGGATGGATTACCGGCCTGAGTAAAATTGCCCGTGTGGTGGATGTATATTCGAGAAGGTTGCAGGTGCAGGAAAGATTAACCACTCAAATATTGCAGGCACTTAAGGACTCATTAAATCCATTGGGAATAGCTGTTGTAATTGAAGCCAAGCATTTATGTATGATGATGCGGGGTGTGCAAAAGCAGAATTCAGTTACCACTACTTCTGCATTTGATGGTGAATTTCTGAAAAATACAACTAGAAGCGAATTCCTGAAATTGATTAGTAAGAAACAGGAGTAACTGGTTGATTAAGTTTATTTAGTTGAAAGAGGGTTAGTGATTACTAAGCCTCTTTTTTGTATTATTAATAGTGCTGGTGAACAGCGTAAAATAATATTATTTGGTTTACATTTTGTGAAATAGATACTTTTGCTTCAAAGCTAACCATATGAAACATGCGTATGTATTTCCTGGCCAGGGTTCACAATTTAGTGGGATGGGAAAAAATCTGTATGATACCAATCCTTTTGCCAAAGAACTTTTTGAAAAAGCCAATGCTATATTGGGTTTTAGGATAAGCGATATCATGTTTTCAGGTACTGATGAACAACTCAAGCAAACCGATATCACACAACCCGCTGTATTTATTCATTCAGTAATTGCCTTTTCAACTTTACTAAATGCAAAACCTGATATGGTTGCCGGGCATTCTCTGGGAGAATTTTCGGCATTGGTAGCCAATGGTGTTCTTCAGTTTGAAGATGCTTTACGTTTAGTAAGTATTCGTGCGAAAGCCATGCAAAAAGCTTGCGAGTTACAGGCTTCCACAATGGCCGCTGTACTGGCGCTGGCTGATGAAAAAGTGGAAGAGATATGCGCTGCTATAACTGCCGAAACCGGAGAAGTGGTGGTGGCGGCTAATTATAATTGCCCTGGCCAGTTGGTAATTAGTGGTTCTGTAAAAGGAATTGAAATTGCCTGTGAAAAGATGAAAGCTGCGGGTGCCAAAAGAGCCTTGGTGTTACCTGTTGGCGGAGCTTTTCATTCCCCTTTAATGGCCCCTGCCAAAGAGGAACTCGCAGCAGCTATTGAAGCTACAGCTTTTCATTCTGCAAATTGTCCTGTTTATCAGAATGTAGTTGCCAGAGCCATCACAGATTCTGTTATTATCAAACAAAATCTGATTGACCAGTTAACCGGTGCTGTTCGTTGGACGCAAAGTGTTCAGGCTATGGCAAACGACCAGGCCACCAATTTTACAGAATGTGGCCCGGGTAAAGTATTGCAGGGATTGATTGGTAAAATTGTAAAAGAAATGGTTACGGATGGTATTTCCTAAGTAACAGCAACCATAAAATCTTACTTAAAATCAAGTATCCCATTGATCCATTCCGGATCCAGTGTTGCCTTGTATTTATTATAAAAATTGATGGCAGGTGTATTCCATTCAAGAACCTGCCATACCATTCTTGTAAACCCTTTATCTTTTGCTTCCTGAATAATCCGATCGAATAATAATTTACCTGCTCCCTGTCCGCGTAGTTTTTCGGTTACTAAAAAATCTTCCAGGTAAAGACACTGGCCTTTCCAGGTGCTGTATCGGATATAATAGAGAGCAAATCCTTCTACTTTACCATTCAGTTCTGCTACAAATGCCCACCATACAGGTATTTCTCCAAAACCACTTTCTTCAAAATGCGAAAGGGTTACGGTTACTTCTTCTGGTGCTTTTTCATAATCTGCCAGTTCCTGTATCAAATCCAGTAATCTTGCACAATCTTTTTTCTCTGCTCTCCTGATTATAAAATGCATAGGATTTGTTTAGCTTTTTGTAAGAGGTACAAATTTATTATAATACGGCCAATTTTCTATGGTTTCTAAAAAGACAAAGCACAGATTTATTCTGTGCTTTGTCTTTTTAGAATTATGTATGATGAAAAATCTTAGCTTTTTACTCCCGGCCCTTTCACAAACCTACCTGGTTTTGCGTTGGTGTGTTCTCCGTCTTTCAGCACCTGTACACCATTGACCCATACATGTATCATTCCGTTAGAATATTGCTGGGGTTTTTCATAAGTAGCATTGTCTTTTACAGTCGCCGGATCAAACACTAAAATATCAGCATAGTAACCTGGTTTCAACTCACCCCTTTTACTGATGTGCAAACTTTTTGCGGCTACTTTGGCCAGTTTCTGAATGGCTATTTCTAATGGGATTACTTTTTCATCACGACTATAATGACCAATCACTCTTGTAAAATTGCCATAGGCACGTGGATGGGTACTTTGTTTGAGAAAATTTCCTTCAGGAGCCATCGATGCTGCATCAGACCCAAAACTTACCCAGGGAAGTGCCAATTGTTTTTTTACATTGTCTTCGCTCATTAAAAAATAAGCTACTTCTACCCGACTGCTGTCTTGAATAATCAGATCAATGGCAGCATCTTCAGGTGTGGTATTTCTGATTCGTGCTACTTCTCCCAATGTCTTACCCTGGTATTTGAAAAGTGAATCCCTGCGAAAACCTAAGAGCAAAACTTTGTCGGCGGAGCCAGCACCCGAATAGAGGTTTTCCCAATCCGTTGGATTGGTTTTCATGATTTTTTTCATATCCGCACGAATGGCAGGGTCCTGTAACCTTTTCCATAATTTCCCAAAGCCACCATCCTGCAATGAAGGTGGAAATGCAGCTGTCATACCTGTAGCACCTGCTGTATATGTGTACATATTGGATGCAATATCAATCCCCTCCTTCCTCGCTCTTTCCACTCTTCTGATCACGCTATCCATTTTGGGCCAGTTTCCAATACCGGCTGCTTTCAGGTGATAGATTTCTCCATGCACTTTGGCTTCTTTGGCAATGGTAATGAGTTCTTCTACAGCTTCATTTAAATGATTTCCTTCACTACGCATGTGTGAAATATACCCGCCTCCATAAGGAGCAGCGGATTTGCACATTTCTATCAGTTCATTGGTCTTTGCAAAAAATGCAGGAGGATAAATTAAAGAACTTCCTACGCCCAATGCCCCCTCCTCCATGGCCTGTTTTACCAATAGTTTCATGCTGTCTAATTGCACAGGTGTTGGGTCACGGTTATCTTCACCGATAACATATTCCCGTATGGTAGTAGCACCTACATAAGAGGCGATATTGCAACTGATTCCTCTTTTTTCCATCGACTGCATGTATTCCCCAAGTGTATTCCAGTTAACATTGAATTTAAAAATGGGCTGTTCCTGCTGCATTTCTTTTTTCATGTTTGCATTGAGCGGTCCCATACTTTCTCCTTCACCAAATACCTCCAGGGTAACCCCTTCGCGTAACTCACCTTGTGATTTCCCATCTTCTATAAGAGAAACCGGCGACCAGCTAAGCATATTGATAAATCCCGGCGATACTGCTTTGCCCTTTGCATCTACTTCTAATTTGGCTGATTCGCCGGAAAGATCACCTATGAAAGCGATCGTATCATTTTTAATACCAATATCCGCTTTAAAAGGGTTGCCACCATTTCCATCATACACCATACCGTTTCGGATAATCGTATCATATTTCTTTACACCACAGGCAGATAATAAAGTGATGATGATAACCATCAGTAAATTTTTACGCATAGGGATAGGTATTATTTCTTTTTAGCTTTAAAGTTTCCATTGGGTTGCAGAAAGGTAAGACCAGAGATCTCCTCTTTTTCGTTGGTATCAAATTGTACATAATACCCACTGTTCACTTTCAATGCAAATTTGTTTTTATCAACAGGCACCAATTCATAATCAGGTTGTCCCGGTACGAGGGCAAACAATGTTTTATTGTCCTTACTATAAATTTTTACAACAGCACCCCCTAATTCATAATCGCCAATGTATTTGGTTAGCTCCTCTGATGAAATAGATTTTGGTTTTGCACCTTTCCTAAATTTCAGTGGGGTTAATGTAGGTTCTAAGGGTAAATTGATTGCATCAATATCTCCGGCTTCATTCATCTGGAACTGAAAATGTAAATCACTTTTTTCGCTGGTATCAATCCCTTCTTTTGGGTCTTTATCAAAGGGTTCAAAAATATCATAATGGTAGTGTCTGAGCCAGAGTATATCTTTTCCCAGATAGGCAAACAGCGAATCATTGGATACAGCTATTTCGAAATTTCCATATCCGGGGTGATTGTAGAGGCCTTCGTATGCATGGAGAGGATGAGAGGGACTGGTGCCGGTTTTACGGTTACTGGTTTTGTTTTTTGCCAATTCTTTTGCAGTAGCTTTTGCTTTATCTGTAGTTCTTTTCAGATCTGTATTCCAGTCAAAATAAGGAAGTTTCAGTAAACGGTCGGCCAGCAAATTTCGCACTACTGAAGGGACAGATGACCCATTTTGATTACTCAGTACTACGATACCAATACTATCACTTGGAAAAAAACAAGTGCTTGCAGAAAATCCATCAATATTGCCACCATGTTCAACACGGTAATGTCCTTTATACGAACCCAGCATCCAGCCAAAGCCATAATTAGAAAACTGAATATCCGGTTTTTCTTTTGTTGGCAGGGCAGCACCAATCACCATCTGCGAACTCATTGCTTCGGTGATATAGTTAGCAGGTAATATTTCTTTACTATTGTATTTGCCGCCATTGATCCAGGTACTCACCCATTTGGCCATATCCAACACATTGCTGTTAATACTTCCCGCCGGTCCCATGGCATCAATATTGTAATAATCGAGTTTATGAATAATACTGTCTTTTTTTAAACCATAGCCGATGGCTACGTCGGCGCTTTTTGCCATTTCTTTTACTGAAAAATTAGAATTGTTCATGCCCAGCGGTTTGAAAATAGACTCGCTGATATTTTCTTCCCAGGTTTTCCCGGTTATTTTTTCAGATACCATTCCCTGCAACAGGAACATAAAATTATTATACTGCCATTTCTCCCGGATTCCAACACTTGGTTCCATGTATTGAATCCTTTTTAATAAACTGTCTCTGGAATGGCTGGTAAAACCATACCAGGAATAATCATGCCTGGGTAACCCTGTTCGATGGCACATCAAATCACGAAGAAGGATATGGCTATTCATATCATCATTATAAAAATTGAGATCAGGCAAATACGTCCTAATGGGTTTGTCGAATGAAAGCTTTCCTTGCTTTTGCAATAGCCCGAGCATAGAAGCCGTAAATGCTTTGGTACAACTTCCTATTGCGAATAAGGTATTGGGTGTAACGGGAATTTTGTGCTCAGTATCCCGATAGCCGAATCCTTTTGCATAGATTACTTTGTCTTTTTCAATTACTGCGACCGCAAAACCGGCAGCATGCCAATCTTTCAATACTCTTTCAAATGCAGTATCCAAACCGGCAAACCTATCGTAGGTTGCTGGAATATTTTTTGCATTTTTTTTCTGTGAAAAAACCGAGAAGCTGGTGATTAGAAGGGTGATTACCAGAAGAATTTTTCTCATTCAGTATAATTTTAAAAATGAAGAGGCCCGATAAATGTAAACATTACCGGGCCAAAAACAAATAGAATAGGGAATATTATTCACCTCGCAAAGCCTGGTCAAGATCCGTGAGTATATCGGCAATGTTTTCAATACCCACGCTCATACGAATCAGGCCATTCGTGATATCATACTGAAGTCTTTCTTCCTGTGTAAGTCCAAAATGACTCATGCTGGCAGGATGGGATACCAATGTATCTACTGTTCCCAGTGATACTGCGCGAACACACATTTGTAGCCTGTCAATAAAACGTTTCCCGGCTTCTAATCCACCTTTTACTTCATAACTCATCAAAGCTCCGGGATGGCGCATTTGTTTGGCGCTAACGGCATAATCGGGATGTGAGCTGAGACCGTTATAATTTACTTTTTCAATAGCCGGATGCTGTTCCAGAAATGCGGCTACTTCCATAGCATTGTGACAATGTCTTTCCATTCTGAGCTCCAGGGTTTTCATACCCTGTGTTAGTAAAAAAGCATCGAAGGGATTACTATTGCCACCTAATAACGCATGCCATTTCCATGCTTTTGTGCGCATAAACTGGAGATCCTTACCAATCAACACACCTCCAATGGAGGTGCCATGGCCATTTAAAAACTTGGTAGTAGAATGGAAAACAAAATCAACTCCATACTGAAAAGGTTGTTGCAGGTAGGGGGTTGCAAAAGTATTATCTACCGAAACAAGCAAATTATGCTCTTTCGCTATGATGGTTATTTCTTCAATATCTACACATTTGATAGTAGGATTAGCGGGAGTTTCAATATGCACCAATTTAATACTGGGATCTTTTTTGATCGCCTCTCTTACCTGGTTAAGATCACGCATATCAATGATGGTAGTCTTGATACCATTGGTGCCAAGCACTTTATGCATAATCTCATGCGTGCCACCGTATAATGAATAGTGTGATAAAACAGTATCTCCTGCAGACAATGTACTCAGAAACAGGGTGGCCATTGCAGATTGACCGCTTGAATGTAATAAAGCTTTAAGTTGTAAAGGACTACCATCTTCCTGTAAAATGCCAAACGCCTCCAGTGCTGCAATCGTTTCTTCAGCAGTTGTAAAAGTGGGATTACCCCAACGACTATATATTTTCGTTTTGTCCTCACCCGCAAAACGTTCCATACCCTGTTGAGCCGAATCGAAGGTAAAAGTGGAAGTTGCGAAAATGGGTGTCAGGTGCGAAAAATCTGCATTTTCATGACCTGAAGAATGTATCGCAACTGAACTGATACCGGTTAGAGGAAATTTTTTTTTCATGATATCGGGTTGGGTGTATTGGGTTAAATTAATTGAAGGCTAAATTGTTTAATGGTTTAATTGTTATATGGCTAAGACGAATGATGCTATTTTGGACAACTTTGTAGGGTGATAGGTAACTATAGCCATGTAACCATTAAACAATTAAGCTGTATAATAATGCATCCCATGAAAATAGAAATAGCTCTGCCTATGCCTCCCCATCATACCCCCATTTTACCCAGGTAGCGCCCCAGGTAAAACCTCCACCGAATGCTGCCAGTACAATATTATCGCCTTTTTTTAATTGTTTTTCCCAGTCCCACAAGCATAACGGAATAGTAGCTGCTGTTGTGTTTCCGTATTTCTGGATATTGATCATTACTTTTTCTCTTGGTAAACCCATACGATTGGCGGTAGCATCAATAATCCGGAGATTGGCCTGATGAGGAACCAACCAGGCAATTTCTTCCCCAGTGAGTCCGTTTCTTTCAAGTAACTCTGCGCTTACATCAGCCATACCTTTTACTGCGAATTTAAAAACGGGCTGACCATCCTGGAATGCATAATGTTCTTTGGCCATTACGGTTTCAATCGTCGCAGGTTTTACCGAGCCACCGGCTTTCATATGGAGGTATTGACGACCGCTTCCATCACTTTTTAAAATACTATCTAAAATCCCATTCTCATCTGTAGAAGGTTCTAATAGAACTGCTCCTGCGCCGTCTCCAAATATGATACAGGTTGCACGGTCTGTATAATCGATGATGGCACTCATTTTATCTACTCCCACAACAATTACTTTCTTATATCGCCCACTTTCAATGTACATAGCGCCAGTTGTAAGTGCATAGAGAAAACCACTGCAGGCAGCACTCAGGTCAAATCCCCAGGCATTGGTTGCACCAATTTTATCGCAAATGATATTGGCGGTTGCCGGGAATACCATATCCGGGGTAACTGTGGCGCAGACTACGCAATCAATTTCACTGGGGTCCATGTTTTTCTTACGAAGAATCTCCTGGATAGCCATTATAGCCATATCACTGCTGCCTTTTCCGGGTTCCTTTAAAATTCTTCTTTCTTCAATCCCAGTACGGGTACGAATCCATTCATCATTCGTGTCCACCATTTTCTCCAGGTCGAAATTGGTTAGTTTGGTTTCCGGAACATATCCTCCAACAGAAGTGATAGCAGCTTTTAGTTTACCCATAATTAGCATCTAAGATTGGCGCAAATATCTATAAAGATTTGTTTACAATGTATAAGTGTTCGGCTATTGCCTCACTCAAATCTTTAGCAATACTAACTGCTTTTCAAAAACAAAGGATTATTTTTTGTATAATCCATTGTTTGTCTGGCCATTGTGTGATAAAACCTTCTTGAAAAAATAACAAATACCAATACTGTCAAAACTATTTGATTATCAATAATATAAGACTGAGTAAATAAATTGTAACCCCTTTTGATATAAAATAAAAATGCAATTTGAATGAGAATTAATAAAGTTCCCTTCAAGAAACGATTTTAGCATATTTTTGGCACTGGTATGATCGCTTTTGTAAGAGGACATTTTGCAGTGAAAACACCCTCCCGTATTGTGGTGGATGTAAATGGCGTTGGGTATGAGCTTCAGATTAGTCTGAATACCTATTCTGCCATCAACAATAAGGAAAGCGGTCTGCTCTTTACTCATTTGCATATTACTGAGAACGCGCAAACCCTGTTCGGCTTTGCTGAACTGGCTGAAAAAGAAATGTTCTTACAACTGATCAGTGTATCGGGTGTGGGTGCTTCTACTGCAAGAATGATGTTGTCTGGTATGCGTCCTGATGAAATTGCAACAGCAATCATACAGGGCAACACAAGACAGTTAGAAGGGATCAAAGGAATTGGAAAGAAATCGGCAGAACGTTTAGTGGTTGAATTACGAGATAAATTGGGTAAGACAGCTGTAACGGGTGGATTTGTAACTGCGGGGATGGTTCAATCAATAGATACAGATGCGGTTAATGCCTTAATTGCTTTGGGCATTGGGCGGGCAATTGCTGAGCAGGCAGTGAAAAAGACAGTAGGATCGGTAGCAGAAAATGCAAGTCTGGAAGAAATTATCAAACAATCATTAAAAAGCCTATAATCACCCTTATTTCTAAATAACCAAATCTCACAGCTATCGCTCCAATTTCTACTTAACCAATTGTAAGGGTTTGAAGGTATTCAGCAAATGTGCTTTTTTCTTGGTCTTTCTACTTGCCGGTTTTCATAGCATGGCACAGCAGACGGATTCTCTGCGCTTTCCCATAAGCGACAGGAGGGGGGATCCATTTAGCAACCCGAGCATGAACCCCTTTAATATCAATGATACTTCATTGATCAAACAAACGATTGAATATGATCCTGTAACCCGTCAATATTATATTGTTGAAAAGATTGGTAATAGCTATTACAGAAAACCAACCGCATTAACTTTCGAAGAATTCTGGCGAATCAGGGCGCAACAATCAGAAGAAGATTATTTTAAGAGAAGAGCAGATGCACTCACCGCACTTAACCTCAAAGTTCCCCGACCGAAAATGCGGATTTTTGATAATCTGTTTGACAGGATTTTTGGTGTAGGGCCAAATGGTTTAAAAACAGATATCAAACCCACAGGTGAAGTAAATGTAATGGCCGGTTACCAGGGTCAGAACATCAATAACCCTACGCTACCTGAGCGGGCCAGAAAAAATGGTGGGTTTGATTTTGACATGAGTGCCAAACTGAATGTGAATGCCAGTATTGGTGATAAGCTAAAATTTCCAATTAATTATAATACGCTGTCCAACCTCGGTTTTGATAACCAGCTTAAACTGGATTATAAAGGGATGGAAGATGAGATCATCAAAAATATTGAAGCAGGGAATATTTCTTTTCAATCAAGGAGTACACTTATACCGAGTGCGCAAAATCTTTTTGGTATCAAAACCAAACTCCAGTTCGGCAAATTATTTGTAACCGCAGCCATCGCAAACCAAAGATCTACCCGACAATCCGTTGGCTTACAAGGCGGTGCTTCAACACAGCCTTTTCAAAAAACGCTGGATGACTATGAAGAGAACAGACACTTTTTGTTAGGACAGTATTTCAGAAATAATTACAATACGGCCATGTCTAAACTGCCTATTGTAAGCTCACAAGTTCAGATAGTGAGGATGGAAGTTTGGGTAACTAACAGAACCGGTGCCACTACCAATGTGAGAGATATTGTGGGTTTTATGGATCTGGGAGAAACCAATCCGTATAATACGGGTGTGATTCATCCCCTTACATCCAATTCCCTGCCTGATAATGGGAATAACGATTTGTACCGTTCCCTGAATAATACACCGAGGGCCAGAAACCCTTCTCTGGTAAATTCGGTGTTACTTAGTAAAGGACTAAAACCGGTAGATGATTTTGAAAGAACGTTTGCCCGCAAATTAAACCCATCAGAATATTATTTTAGTCCGCAGATTGGATTTCTCTCCTTAAATGTTCAACTACAACCCGATGAAGTATTGGGAGTAGCTTACCAATATACCTATAATGGAAGGGCCTATCAGGTTGGAGAGTTTTCACAGGATATGGCATTGGATTCTACCAATGGCGTTCAGAAAGAATTGTTCCTGAAATTATTAAAAGCCACTTCACAGAGAACCAATCTGCCTATCTGGGGGCTGATGATGAAAAACGTGTATTCACTAGACCTGTTTGGTGCTATTCAGCAGGATGGTTTTCAAATGAATGTTTTATACAATGATCCGGGAGGTGGAATGAAAAGATATTTACCTATCAGTGCACCTGCTGTTAGTGGTCAGTCTTTATTAACCATCTTACACCTGGATAGGTTAAATAGTCATAATGATCCACAACCCGATGGGATGTTTGACTATATTGACAGCTTTACCGTATTATCTAAAATGGGTCGAATTGTATTTCCATTACTGGAACCATTTGGCCGTGACCTGGATACGCTTGCATTTGCCGGTATGCCAACTGCGTTGAAAAAGCAGTATGTATATTATCAATTATATGATTCTATCAAAGCCATTGCACAAACCTATGCCAACTTGAATCGTTTTGTAATGCAGGGGCAGGTAAAAGGAAGTGCGGGTGGATCTGAAATTCAGTTAAATACTTTTAATATCCCGCAAGGGTCTGTTACGGTAACTGCAGGAGGTCAGTTACTGAAGGAAGGCTTTGATTATATCGTGGATTATAATTTAGGGACGGTTAAAATCATTAACCAGGGTATTCTCAGCTCTAATATTCCGGTAAATGTTTCCTTTGAAAACAACACGGGTTTTGGCGTGCAGCAAAGAACCTTTACAGGACTTCGATTAGATTATGTTGCGAATAAACAGGTTACGATTGGAGGTACTATAGCCCGACTTGCAGAAAGACCTTTCTTTACAAAAACAGGATATGGTGAAGACCCGATCAGGAATACTATGTATGGGCTGGATGCAAGTTATCGGGCAGAATTACCAGGACTTACCCGATTTTTGAATCGGTTACCTTTTTATTCAACCAAAGCAAAATCATTTATCAATGCATATGGTGAAGGTGCGGTTTTAAAGCCTGGTCACCCTTCTCAGATTGGAAGTGGAAGCCAGGGGCAGATTTATATCGATGATTTTGAAGGTACGCAAAGTAATATTGATCTGCGTTTTCCAATAGTATCCTGGGCATTGGCTTCAACGCCACAGGGTAATCCGGTTTTTCCTGAAGCGTCTTTAATGGATTCGATTGATTATAATTTTAACAGGGCAAAACTTGCCTGGTATAATATTGAGGCCAATCTTCAGGATAAAAACAGTCTTAGCAATCCTTTAAGAAGTAACCTTACTGAATTGAGTGATCCGAGGGTAAGACAGGTATATACTACGGAATTATTTCCAAATCAGACCACCAATATCACAGATGTTCTAACTACAACATTTGACCTTGCTTATTATCCGACCGAAAGAGGCCCGTATAATTATGAGAGCAGGAAAACACAAATAGATGCCAATGGAAAATTATCCAACCCATCTTCCCGCTGGGGTGGATTAATGCGGGCACTAGACCAGACTGATTTTGAAACGGGTAATATACAATACATAGATTTCTGGACACAAAACCCGTTTATCAAAAACCCCAGTAGTACAGGTGGTAAAATGTTTATTAACCTGGGTGAAGTGAGTGAAGATATATTGAAGGATGGAAAACGTTTTTATGAAAATGGAATGAATACGCCTTCTATTCCAAGTGATGTAGATAGTAGTAATACATGGGGTAAAACTCCGGTAAATCCGATTCAGATTACGCAGGCTTTTAGTAACGACCCAAATGATCGTCCTTACCAGGATGTGGGGTTTGATGGATTGGATGATGCTGGTGAAAGAAGAAAAAAAGCTTACGTACTACAAAGGATCGCAAATAATTTTGGTACCAATTCAACTATTTACCAGAAATCGTATGCTGACCCGGCTAGCGATAACTATATCTGGTACCGCGATGCCCAGTTTGATCAATCAGGTACCGGAATACTCGGGCGATATAAAAACTATAATAACCCACAGGGTAATTCGCCTATTGCACTTACCGGGGGGCAATTTACCTCGGCAGCAACACTTTTCCCGGATAATGAAGACCTGAATCATGATAATACCTTGAATGAAACAGAATCGTATTTTGAATATGAGGTAGACATGAAACCAGGAATGGGAGTTGGGATTACTCCTTATTTAACAGATCAGAGAACCGTTACGGTTAATTCTGCAGACGGCATTTCGAGAACAGAAGATTGGTATCATTTCAGAATACCTATTACCGGGTATTCCAATAAAATAGGTAGTATTCCTGATTTTAAATCTATCCGGTTTCTCAGAATGTACCTTACTGGTTTTTCTGATTCTGTGGTAATGCGTTTTGCTACTTTGAGTCTGGTAAGAAATCAATGGAGACAGTTTACTTACCAGGTAGATACAACAGGATCCTATACACCTATTAATACAAGTAATGGAACCACTTTTAATACAACTGCTGTTAACATTATTGAAAACAGTACCCGTCAGCCGGTAAATTACCTGATGCCGCCAGGAGTTCAGCGTATGCAGTTGTTAAGTAATAATGGAGTCAATATTCTTCAGAATGAGCAATCATTAAGTTTACAAACAACCGGCTTGATTACGGGTGATACAAGAGGGCTTTTTAAAACAGTGAACCTGGATATGCGTCAATTTGGAAGACTATCCATGTTCCTTCATGCGGAATCTGTGATTGGTCAACGCCCTGTAAAAAATAAGGAGTTGAATGCGATTGTTCGGATTGGACAGGATTTCCTAAATAACTATTATGAAATCAAAATTCCATTAACCATTACACCTGCCGGAACCTATGTTGTTGGTCAGGAGTCGATTGTTTGGCCAGCGCAAAATAATCTTGATATTGATCTGACCAGCCTGGTGAATCTCAAAATGCTTAGAAATAAAGTGGGGGCATCCCTTACAGCCATTTACCGGTATCCACTGGATAGTATCAGAACCGTTTCTATCATGGGTAACCCCAATCTGGGAGCGGTAAGTGGTATTATGATTGCGGTTGAAAATCCTGCAAAACCGGATGGTCCTACCCTGAGTAGCGAAATATGGGTAGATGAACTTCGTTTATCTGCTTTGAATGAATCTGGAGGTTGGGCTGCATTGGGAAGAGTAGATATTTCGTTGGCAGATTTAGGAAAAATATCTGTTTCAGGAAATACACATAGTGCCGGATTTGGTAACCTTGAGCAGCGGGTAAATGAAAGGGCAAAAGATGATTTTATGCAATTGGATGTGGCAGCCAATATTGATGCCGGTAAACTGATTCCCAAACAGGCACGTTTATCTTTACCGGTATTTGCCAGTGTGAATAGAACCGTAATTACCCCACAATACGATCCATTTGATCTGGATGTGAAGTTGAAAGACAAAATTAATGCAGCACCCAAGAATCAGAGAGATTCTATTAAAAATGCCGCGCTTGACCAGACAACCATTACTACGCTTAACTTTACCAATGTTCGGTTTTTGCCGAGTAAGAGCAAACCCGGATTGTTTAAACTGAGCAATTTTGATTTCAATTATTCCTATTCATTATTAGATCATAGTACCCCATTAATTTTACAGAATTCTATCAGCAAACAAAGAGGTGGTTTTGGATACACTTTTAATAAGGCACCTAATTTTATTCAGCCGTTTAAAAAAATTACACGGAGTAAAACGCCATGGCTAGGATTGATAAGGGATTTTAATTTTAACCCTAAACCCAATTCGCTGAGTTTTCGAACAGATATTAACCGACAGTTTGGAGAGTATATTCCAAGGGTTATCAATACTTCCGGAAGTGCGGTAATACAAACCGATACATCCTATGATAAATATTTTACTTTCGACAGGTTTTATCATATGGGTTGGGATTTGAGTCGCTCCATGAGCCTTGATTTTAATGCTACGAATAATGCCAGGATCGATGAACCCTATGGGCGTATCGATACAAAGCAAAAGAAAGACTCGGTATGGAAAAACTTTATAAAGGGGGGGCGAACAACACTTTACCAGCAGAAAGCAATTGTTACATATACGCTGCCATTGAGTAAGTTTCCGCTTACAGATTGGATTCAATCAAGGTATTCTTATGGTACAACCTATAACTGGATTGCGGCTAGTCTTTTAGCATTAACTCAGGGAAATACATTAGAGAACTCTCAGCAAAATAATTTTAGTACACAATTTAATTTTGCTGCTTTGTATGCGAAATCCAAATGGCTACGTGCAATAGACAAATTGCCACCACCCAAACCTTTATATGACCCCACAAAAAAAATCGACCCCAAAAACGGGCAAAATAAAAATATATTAGGTACGCCAATTCCAACAAAAGAAGAAGCCTTGAAGGGGTTGAAGGGAAAGCAAAGAGCGGAAGCCTTAAAGAAATGGAGAGAAAGAAAAAGAGATGAACGGATTGCACAAAGATTGGCCAATGCCAACCAACCCGCAGAAATGAGTGATGGAGTGAGGGCCTTAGGTAAGTTCATTACCATGTTGAGAACGGTGAACGTAACCTATTCTGCAAATTATTATAGCCGATTACCTGGTTATATGGATAGTACAAAATTTTTAGGGCAGAATTGGAAAACCATGCAGCCTGGACTGGATTATATTTTTGGCAGGCAGCCAGATAGTGGATGGCTGAATAAAAAAGCCAGGATGGGATTATTTTCAAAGGATACATCCGTAAACACATTGTTACGGCAGACTTTTGAGCAGCATTTAAATATTACCGCTCAATTAGAACCGGTAAGAAATCTTAAAATAGATATCAGCATTGAGAAAACTTTTTCCAAAGAGTATAGCGAACTATTTAAAGATACAACGGGCACCAGTGGATTGCATCACCTGGGCCCATTGGCAGATGGAGGGTTCTCGGTTTCTTATATCGGGTTGAAAACCATGTTTGATAAATATGACCCCAATGTAGTATCGGCCACATTCAGAAAATTTGAAGATTACAGGCAAATTATCTCTGTTAGAGTAGCGCAACAAAATCCGTATTGGCAGGGTATACCTGTTGGACAAAAATTTAGTGCTGATGGATATGCTGCCGGGTATAACCGTTTTTCACAGGATGTATTGGTGCCTGCATTCCTGGCTGCCTATACAGGCAAAAATCCATATAATATTCCTCTGATCAGGCAATCAAATCCGAATATTGGTTTTAACCCTTTTGGCGGTATTTTTCCTTTACCCAATTGGCGTATGAGCTATAATGGACTTGCCAAAACAAAGCCATTCAATAAAATTTTCTCCAATTTTGTGATTACCCATGCCTACAATGGAAACCTCAGTATGAATAGCTTTAACAGTGCTATATTTTACCAGGATCCCAATCACTTTGGTACACCAGGATTTGTTGATACAGTAAGTGGGAACTATGTTCCTTACTTTCTCGTGCCCAATATTACCATGAAAGAAACATTTGAACCTTTACTTGGAGTAGATGTAACTACGCTTAATCAGTTGAGTTTGAGATTGGAATATCGAAAAAGCAGGATTCTCAGCCTGAGTCTGATTGATTACCAGCTTAGTGAAAGCAGAACTACTGGTTGGGTATTTGGTATTGGATGGCGTAAAAAAGGATTGAACCTGCCATTTGTATTGCCTGGAGGGAAAAGCAGAAAATTAGAAAATGATCTTTCTATGCGTTTAGATATTACCATGACGGATGCCGCCATGAGTAATAGCCGTCTGGATCAAACCTATGCATATGGAACAGGCGGACAAAAAGAGCTGGCCATTCAGCCATCTATAGATTATGTTTTGAATAAACGTATCAACCTCAAATTTTTCTTTGACCAGCGAAGGGTAACCCCGTATATTTCTACTTCGCCGCCAGTTACCAATACAAAAGCCGGAATAAATGTGCGGATATCTTTGGCACAGTAATAGGTTCTATTACGTAAGGATCCTATCAGCTATTTTAAAATTCCTTCATGATATAAAGGAAAGCCTTCATTGGGAATGCATAAGATGACGGCCTTGAATTTTTGTGCATTATCGTTATTGTAGAACCGGATTTTTATTTTTTGGCTGGCAGAATTGGGGGTAAATATATTGTCCCAGAATAATAAATCTCGATGGTCTGTTTTTATGGATTGAAGATCCGGGTTTGAATAATCCGGCATAAGATAATTCTCTTCGCATTCATATCCTTTCAATACAGAAGTGTTGGCTGATCTCCCCTGATTCAACATTTCCATACCTGTTTTCATATAAATAAGCACTGTATGCATACTACCGGTACCCTGTATTTTTACCATGGCTACTTCATTGGTAGAGGTAAGGGAAACCATATCCCGGTTAACCTTTAACTCATTAATATAAAATGAGGCAGTTTTGATGCCACCCGGTATTCTTGGTTCCAGCCAGTAAAGCAGATTCATTCCTTCGGTACCCAGTTGTTGTACATTGATAAAATCATAGATGGTTTCTCTTGGATTATAGAACTCATTAGAACTTAGTTTTTCATCTAATAACTGGGTAGCTGATTTTTTATTTGTTTTTACCGTCACATCTGCTAATGGATGCACTTTTTCAAAAGCGATTTTCTCATTTTTAAAATCTTCCACTGCTTTTACTATTTGATCCGGCACTGGTTCGTTAGCTTTTTTAATCACCAGTTGGTAACCCGATGAGGGCAATGATTTTTTGTAAGGAACATATTTATTGAGTGGCATAAAATCTACCCGGAGCTCTTCCTTATCAATCCTTTTACTGGCGGGCTGGTAATTGATTCGGGTATTTCCATAGAAAGCCAGTCCCTGCATTAAGAACTTTCCATCTTTATTGGTTCTAACCTGTACTAACTGCCTGGATGAATCAGGAAGAAATAATATCATATTCAGGGAAGCATTGGGTAAGAATTTACCTTTGTAATAACTGGTGCCTTCATAGGACAAGTAATTATCCATTGCATATTTTATGATTGGAAAACGGTTATTGAGAATATCCGTCCAACTAAATCGCCTCCATTTTTCTGTAATGAATATCATGTCCAGTGCTTTTTTTGCATCCGGATCTGTATTCATAAAATACATTTCCGGATCTGCGATGGTTCCTGGAAAATCTGAACTGAACCAAAATGAACTGAGAATATTGTTATGTGAAATCGGGTTCTCGGCTTTCTCATCGAATACCATTATTGCATAATTCTTACCCGTATCTATACGAATACCAAATTCATTGACTGCCCTTGGCTTATCACTAATAACAAGGCTATCTGTAATAACTGGCAATCTGCTATTGTCCGGATGCAGAAAGCAGAGTCTTTCGGCAACAACATGATATGCATTATCAAAAAGCGTTAGTTGCAATACGCCTTTTGTCATTTGGCCCGTTGAAAACGAATGGATGAATAAGGAATCAATATTCCTAAGCGTGGCTTTATAAACAATATTATTATCTACGGTTCCGATAATTTTATAGGTTTCCCCCAGTGGTACATTGCTAAAATGGATTTTGTATTCTAAAATGGTATCCTCCTGTTTTATGGAAAAAGATATCCCTTTTGTTTCAACAGGTGGCAATGAAATAATTTTGGACTCACCCTGTTCATCTTCTAACCAAACTTTATAATTTATTCCCGCATGGGGTATCAAATTGAAAGAGCCAATGTTTTTATCGATGGATTCAAAAGAAATTATTTTTTGTGCTGGGTAAATTGAATCAAAAACATATCCATGCCATTTTGCAGGCAGTTCAGCCGGAGAACCTAACCGAATCACAATGGTGGATGCTTTATTAAGGAGAAGCGTTCCTCCTTCTACAAATGCCGAAGCTTTCCAGGGAATTTGAGCGGGTATGAGCTTCCATTTTGATAATGGATTATATACAGGAACTGAATGAATATATTGGAAATCTTCATTGAAATTCAGCATCCAATTGGTATAAGCCCTGATATAATAGATTCCTTCAGATGCTGTATCCGGAATCGATAAACTTCCTTCAGCAATTCCATTGAACAGTGGAAATGTTTTTTTGCCAACAAGGGTTTTATTGGCGTTATACATCTCCATAAACAGGTTGGTGGAAATATCAGAGAGATTATATCCCGAAAACACAAAGGCTTTCAGCCATATTTTTTCCCCGGCCAGGTAACTGCTTTTCTGGTAAGCGATATATACTTTTTCCTGTGGATAGTTTTCACCTAGTGCATTGATAGCAGAATCTATCCTGTCCTGTGCATTTGAAAGGGAAGCAACAAGCAGGTAGATAAACAATAGGTATCTTTTTTTCAGAAAAGCCATTTTACGATGATAAGTCCCGTTAAGTTAGCTACTAATCAACAATTCTAAAACAGAAATTGTTCAAGGCAGGGGTTTCCTGAGACTGATATCCCTATAGTAACACTAGCAGGGAATTGACGGAGCTATTAGTAAAGAGGCCAGAATAACTCTGGCCTCTTTACTAAACTATACATTCTAAAGAACTGATCGGGTATTTTTATGATTTCCGAAAAGCCCATTTAATCATTTCTTTCCAGGTTGGTTTTTTGCCATACATTAAAATGCCCACCCTGTAAACTTTTCCTGCCAGCCAGGTAGTAGCCAAAAACCCCAATACCAATAATACCATGCTCGAGATCAATTGAAAATATGTAACCCCGTCTGGTATGCCATGTGCTATTCTTGCCATCATTACAATGGGTGATGTGAATGGGAAGATGCTTCCGAAAATTGCAAGACTACTATTCGGATCATTCACTGCTTTGGTCATGATTACCATAGCAAAAATAATCGGCATCATAATTGGAAAAAGCAGACTCTGTGCATCCTGTGGATCTTCATTAACAGCACTGCCCACAGCGGCAAATAAAGAAGAGTATAAGAAATAACCCCCTAAAAAGTAGAAAATAAAACATCCTGTAATCAGCGGGAAATTAACCTGACTTAATCCGCTGGCAAGCTCACCCATCATGCCACTATTTTTTACTGCCTGGGCTGCCTGCATTCCAGCCGGTTGAATAGGCTGGCCATGCATTTGATCCATTAGCCCGGGAAAAATAAATGGCAATAAAAACTGCAGGCCAAATACCAATACAATCCAGATCAGGAACTGGATTAATCCAACAGCTCCTATTCCCGTTATTTTACCCATCATTAACTGAAAAGGTTTTACACTGCTGATGATTACTTCCGCAATACGACTTACTTTTTCTTCCATAACGCCCCGCATTACCATGGTGCCATATATAAAGAGGATAATATAAATCAGAAAACCAGATATCATACCTACCGCATAGCTGATACCCACTTTTGTATTATTCTCTTCTTTGCCAGAAGCGGATGAAAATTTAATCAGTTCTTTTTGATTATCCAGACTATCTAATTGTGCTTTGCTTACATTCAGGCTGAGCAGCCTTTTTTCTTCCAAGGCTTTATTAACCCTTGTCTGAATTTTTTCGCGGGTCATAAGTCCCATGGCTTTTGCAGAACGAAAGAAAAGAGAATCTTTACCATCCAGACTGAATGTAGCCGGAACCACTAGAAATGCATCAAACTCTTTTGCTTCCAGTTTTGTTTTTAATAAGTTCGTATCAGCTTTCAGAAATTCGAAACTCAACTCATCGTTATTGCTACCTATTTTCCCGTTGAAAATATTTGAATAATCAGCAACAGCTACTTTGTAATTATCTGTTGATTTTACCTGGAAATAGATCATCGCTGCATAAAAAGCAAAAATGATCAAGGGTAAACCAATAGTGGTCAATAAAAATGTTTTTTTCTGTACCCTTGATAGAAACTCACGTCGGGCAACTAATAATATTTTATTCATAATTGTGTTAGCTTTTTAATAATGGTTATGCTTCAGAAGACTGAAAGGCCCTTGTTTTGGCGCGGGTACCTTCTACCAGGTGAATAAAAATATCATTCAGAGAAGGAAGAATTTCGTTGAATGATTCTATGGTCAGATTCTGTTGCAGAAAATATTGTAATACATCATTGCTCCTGAACCCTTCTTTTATTTTCACAGTTAAAGCATTTGCTTTCTGATCAGCAATATCAAAACAATTTCCATTCACCGATGCAGGAATTTCTTTAAGTTTTATGCTGAATTTATTTTCCTTAAATTGCTGTTTTACATCACTTACTGTGCCATCCAGTACTTTCTGGCCAAGATTCATTAGAATAATATGGTCACAAATTTCTTCTACCTGTTCCATTCGGTGAGTACTGAAAATGATCGTACTTCCACGCTGTGCCAATCCATATATTTCGTCTTTAATCAGGTTAGCATTTAAGGGGTCAAGTCCGCTAAACGGTTCATCCAGTATAATCAGTTTGGGTTCATGTAAAACCGTTGTTACAAACTGTAATTTCTGGCTCATACCTTTGCTGAGGTCTTCCACTTTTTTATTCCACCAGCTATCCATTTCCAATCGGTTGAACCAGAATTTTATTTTCTGCATAGCTTCTGATCGGCTTAAGCCTTTGAGTTGCGCCAGGTATAATGCCTGTTCCCCGATTTTCATCTTTTTGTATAAACCTCTTTCTTCAGGCATATACCCGATTTTAACAATATCATTCAGGGGATCAAATTCTTTTCCGTCAAAAATGATTTGGCCACTGTCAGGGAAAAAAATACCCGTAATCATACGTAGTAAGGTGGTTTTACCAGCACCATTGGGCCCCAGTAAGCCAAAAATACTCCCCTGGTTGATTGAAAAACTCATGTCCTCTACCGCTTTCTGGGTGGCATAGTATTTTTTAAGGTTGTGCAGCTCTAAGATTTTGTTCATAGTGTTTCGGTTAAAGTCAAATGTAATGTTAGCTATTGGTTTTGCTATGTTTTTTTGAGACCCTGCCGATTAGTAGCAGAATTCACCTAAATATTACATAGAGGGTACTCTAATATCCTAAATTTGCGGCTCATTAATCAGAAAAACATGCAATTCAGTTTCCTTAAGCGTTTCAGGGTAATTATGGCCTTAGTAATTATCATGGTTATCACAGCAAGTTGGGGTTTTCTGGTACACAAAACAGTACATCAGTTGGCCGTTTATGAATTGCCCGCAAGTATTAGCCCTTTTTTCTATCAGAATATAGAATACCTGGTGAATAATGCACCCCGACCAGATGTTCGACGCAATCAGGATAGTACGGAAGCTACCAAACATTTTATCGACTTGGAAATGTTCGGTAAGGATGCGGTAACCAAAATGCCGGAAGATTGGGCATCTGCTGTAAAACTATATTCAAAGGATAGTCTTTTGAAATATGGATATGTGCCCTATCATATTGTATATATGAAGGAGAAACTCACAGAAGCATTCAAAACGAGTAATAAGGACAGCATTTTGTTTTATGCAGCCGATATGGGGCATTATATTGGAGATGCTAATGTGCCCCTGCATGTAACTTCTAATTATGATGGACAATTAACCAATCAAAAAGGCTTGCATAGCCTTTGGGAATCCGTAATTCCAGAAAAAGAGCTATCCGGGTATATACTATATTCCAGTCATAAAGCAACTTATCTGAAAAATCCTTCTCATGCTATTTGGGAAGCTATTCGCAGATCAGCTTCACTTTTGCCTGAGGTGTTTGCAAAAGAAATAGAAGTATCTGCCGGTTTTACAGAAGCCCAGAAATATATAGTACAAACCAGGCGTGGAAAAGAGTACAAAAATTATTCTCCCGAATTTGCCAAAGCCTATGCAATGGCATTAAAAGCATCGATTAATGATCAATTGATACATTCTGCTGATTTGGCGGCAGATTTCTGGTATACCAGCTGGGTAGATGCGGGTAAACCGGATTTGTCAGGGATTACCCCCAACTGGAATAAAGAGTCGAAGGAAAAACTAAAGGCAGA
Source organism: uncultured Bacteroidota bacterium (assembly GCA_903926855.1). GTDB lineage: Bacteria > Bacteroidota > Bacteroidia > Chitinophagales > Chitinophagaceae > Sediminibacterium. The sequence goes on from CAIYKV010000138.1 coordinate 65,814, forward strand.
GAAGGGCTATTTTTCTACTAATAAGTTGATAGAGAATAACTTACTTATTTCAAAAAAACCGGCAACCTCCGTAGTTGAGTAATTTATGTAAAAAAATTAGGTATAAATACGGTTGTCGGCCCTTTCAGACAGTTTTACTTTCGAAACCTGATTGATATAGGATCAATCAGGTTTTTTATTAAGTAATATCCACAATAAGGGAACCATGACTATGTATATCTATCATTTTGTAGAAGTCCTCGCATTATTGCTTTCTATTTTTTATTATTCTTTCCTGAAAGCGGGCTGTTTAAAATGGCTGCCAGCGTTTCTTGGATTTAGCTGTCTTGCCGACGCGATTGCACTGGCTCAGGGTGATAAACTGCATATTGATAATATAGATATACACTATGCTGCCGGAGTTATTCAACTCCTTTTTTACGGCAATATATTTTATGCTTTAGGGAAAAGAGAAAGCCTCCAGAAATTAATACTGGTGCTTGTATGCATTGGCTTGATGGCCTATGTTTTTACCTATTGGGTATACTTTCACCAGTATGTGTATTTTTTTATGGCCTGTATTATCAGTGGTTTTTTTCTTGTGGCCATTTCGCTTGCTTACCTCTATATCCAATTTGAAGAAGATGAAGCGGTCAATCTTCTTACTGACTCTGGTTTTTGGATCGCGTTAGGAGTATCCTTGTATTATTCAGGAGTCAGTATTGTTTTTTCCTTGTATGAAGTGATCAGACAGCGCGATCTGCGTTTGTTTGGCGAGCGGTTGTATAACACCATTCCCGGCGCCTTAAGTATTGTTTTGTATTCATCAATCATCATAACCATTATTTTATGCAGGAAGAAAAACATTTTACAGCCGCAATAATTTCGGTTACACTTTTCCTTTTTCTATTCAGTTTTGCCATCATTGCTTCAATCGCCAGTTTTACAAGACGAAAAAGGAAACTGGTTTTTGAAAAGCAAATGCTTGAGTCCAGGTTCCAGCAGGAACTATTACAAACCGGGCTTGAAATACAGGAACATATGTTTCAAACCCTGAGCAGAGAGATTCATGATAATGTTGGTCAATTGCTTAGTCTTGCCAAACTCAATATCAGCCTGCTTTCTTTGGAAATGGGAAATAATGGTAAACTTAGTAATATAAAAGAGCTATTGCTCAATGCTATCAATGAATTACGAAGTCTGGGTATGGGTTACCAGGCGGAACAGTTATTAGATAAGGGCTTGATTTCAGCCATTCGGTATCAGGTGGAGCAGTTAGAGAAAACAAATCTGTTTACGGTTTCTTATGAACCACTGGCGGGTACCATTCAGGTAAATAAAAGCAAGTGCATATTTCTGTATAGAATGGTGCAGGAAGCTTTCAATAATATTATTACGCATTCTTTTGCAACAGAAATATCAGTAAAGATTTGGCGCGAACAGGGGAAAATACATATCTGGGTCGAAGATGACGGAATTGGATTTGAGCCTACTGAACCTGGTTTTACCCCCGGTATTGGCTTGGGAAGTATAGCACATCGCGCTGCTATAATTGATACAGAAGTCATGATAGAAAGCAAAATAAATATGGGCACCATCATTCACCTGATTTGTAAAGAAGATGAGTATGATTAAGGTTGCGATTGTAGAAGATCATGGGATTCTTAGAAAAACCCTGGCACTATTGATTAAATTATTGCCGGGACTAGAAATGTCCATGGAAGCGGGGGATGGTTGCGGGTTTATTAAAAACCTGACAAAACATACCCTACCAGATATTGTACTCATGGATATTTCTATGCCTAATATGGATGGAGTGCAAACCACATTATGGCTAAAGCAAAATCATCCCTCAGTAAAAGTTATTGCGTTGAGTATGTTAACGAATGAATTGGTTTTAATGCGGATGATCAGAAATGGTGCAAGAGGATACCTGCTAAAAGATATAGAACCCGAAGAACTTCATAAAGCAGTAAACCAGGTTTATCGGAACGGGTATTATTATAATGAATTGTTTACACCAGGATATCATGCAACAAAAAAAACGGGTGGTTTGGATATAGGGAAAATGTTGAATGAGCAGGAATTGATTTTTCTCAGATGGGCATGCACCGAATTGAGTCTAAAACAAATCGCCGCCAAAATGGGTGTGAGCCCCAGAACCGTTGATGGATACCGGGATGCCCTATTTCGAAAACTCCAGGTTAGTTCAAGAATAGGAATCGTTCTCTATGCACTGAATCACCAAATTGTAATATTGTAACCCATTGCAATTGATATCAGCAGAAAAAACGGTGTTTTTCCCGTTTTTTGGAAGGGTATTTTGGGTTAGGTTTACCGCCGGTAAAGTTAATGAGCGATTTTATGGAGACATCTATTGCTAGGACAGAAATAGTGACTATTTCCTGGGGGGGAGTATAGACTTGCTATTTCTGTCACTTTACGTATTTTGAAGGATTTCCGTTTATTTGATGTAACAAGCCCTTTGTCATTTCAGAAATGCACCTGCATTGGGTTAGATCTTACAGATATTTTCTGCAATCATTTGCGCTACTCTTTCCCCATCCATCGCGGCACTAATTATACCACCTGCATACCCGGCACCTTCACCACATGGATATAAATTAGAAACCTGGGAGTGAGCCAAACTAATGGGGTCTCTGGGAATTCGCACGGGCGATGAAGTTCGGCTTTCAGTAGCCACTACTACTGCCTCATTTGTATAATAACCTTTCATTTTTTTACCAAAAGCGATTAACCCTTTTTGTAAGCACTGGTGAATAAATCCGGGTAATACGGTTTGCAAATCGCTTGCCTCTATCCCGGGCAGATAACTACAGTCCGGAAGATCATTTGAAGATTTTTGTTCGCAAAAATCAACCATTCTTTGTGCAGGGGCGCGTAACAACCCTCCACCGGCAATATAGCAGGCCTGCTCAATAGATTGCTGGAAATACAATAAGGCTAGCGGATCATTTTCATGAACATTTGTTGTCTGTGTGTTCTTTCCTTTCTTGCTAAAATAGGATAGTGCATCGGCTAAAGCAACTTCTACAACCATTCCACTATTGGCATAGGGATTGTTTCGTTTACTTGGGCTCCAGCCATTAACCACCAATTCGCCAGGATGGGTTGCTGCGGGGGCTATAATGCCACCCGGACACATACAAAAACTAAAGATTCCCCTGTCATTTACCTGTTCTACCAATCCATAAGAAGCGGGCGGAAGATGTTTGTCACGGATGGCGCAATGATATTGAATCGTATCAATCAGAGACTGGGGATGTTCAATACGAACCCCCAATGCGAAAGGTTTAGCAGATATGTCAAGTTGTTTTTCTTTAAACAGAAAAAAAATATCTCTTGCCGAATGCCCGGTGGCAATAATTGCCGCATCAGCAGGAATGCTATCCCCATCGGCAGTGATGGCGGAAACGAAACGATTATCCTTCAGTATAAAGTTGGTCAGTTTTTTTTCAAACAGGAATTTGCCACCACATTCGATGATTTTTTCTCTTATAGCGGTAATGATCAGGGGTAATTTATTCGTGCCAATATGTGGATGTGATTCAAAGAGAATATTTTCTTCTGCTCCAAACTGGCATAAAATACTTAGTATGCGGTTAATATCTCCCCGTTTACTGCTACGGGTGTATAATTTTCCATCACTATAAGTACCAGCTCCACCTTCTCCAAAACAATAATTACTTTCCGGATTAACGATTCCTTCTTTATTTAGTGCAGCCAGGTCTCTTCTTCTTGCTCTAACATCTTTACCTCTTTCCAGTATTATAGGTTGAATTCCTTTTTCAATCAATTTCAAAGCGGCAAATAAACCGGCAGGTCCCGCGCCCACCACAATTACTTTTGATCTGGCAAGTGAAACATCTTTGAAGTAAACCGGTACCCATTCTCTTTTTTGAAAAGGTTCATCAATAAATACATGCAGTTGAAGATTCATCCAAACCTGTTTGCTGCTTCTGGCATCAATCGATTGCTTAAGCTTATAAAATCCCGAAATAGCGGCTTCATTTTTACCGAGTGCACCGGCAATATATTTCCTTATTACAGTATCATCATCTGCTTCAGCAGGACTGAGTTTTAGGGAGAGCGTTGTTTGCATATTGAATACTGTTAGGGGTTATCCTAAAAAGTAAGAGTAATTTGAAAATAAGCTAGTTTGAAAATTTGAAAATGGAAAATATATAGGACGATTAGACTTTCTCTTTTGAGGAAGTTTCAAATTAGCTTATTTTCATATCGATTACTTGATACAAATTAAAAGGGAAGATCATCCACTGCCTCAGCGGGAGGTGGCATGTCGTTATAGTTTACGGAATCGGGTTCGGAATCGGACTGACCCATTTTGACTGTTTCCATGCGCCAGGCATCCAGATTGGTAATATAATTTTCCCGGCCATCTTTTACCCACTTTGTTCCTTTTATATTGAACTGCACTTTTACATCATC
>CAIYKV010000139.1 GCA_903926855.1 uncultured Bacteroidota bacterium
GGAAGGAAATCAAGCATGTTCAAAAGCTTTTAAACGAAAGGCCCAGAAAAACGCTTGACTGGTCAACACCAAAGGAAAAGTTTAAAGAACTATTGTTGCGCTAAAAACTTGAATCTACCATTGGGTATAGTCATTTATTCAATTAACTAAAATCTTTATGCGTTTCCGATATATTTTTCTAGTGATTACATCATTTTTGTTTGGTTGCAACAAACAAAATGCTTCATCACAAACGGGTTCTGGCAGTGGAACAAATACAACGAATTATGTTTTTGCAAAAGGTGCGGATATCAGCTGGGTAACCCAGATGGAAGCTTCGGGGTATAAATTCTATGATTCAACCGGAGCGCAGCAGGATTGTTTTCAGTTGATGAAAAATATAGGAATGAATGCAATCCGTTTGCGGGTATGGGTAAACCCTTCCAATGGATGGTGCAATGCCACAGATCTGGTTGCCAAAGCCCTTCGTGCAAAGAATGCGGGTATGTCTGTTATGATCGACTTCCATTATAGCGATATTTGGGCCGATCCGGGTCACCAGGTACAGCCAGCTTCCTGGGCAGGACAAAGCATCAGTGCCTTAGAAGCATCTGTAACGAATCATACCAAAAATGTATTGAGCACTTTACAAGCAAATGGCATAACTCCCAAATGGGTGCAGGTGGGTAACGAAACAAACGATGGTATGTTATGGGAAACTGGAAGGGCGTCTACCAATATGGCAAATTTTGCAGGGCTAATTATTGCAGGATATAATGCGGTAAAATCGGTGGATACTTCTATCAAAGTAATTGTCCATATCTCTAATGGATACGATAATAACCTGTTCAGGTGGGTATTTGACGGATTGAAGGCCAATGGTGCAAACTGGGATATCATCGGAATGTCATTATATCCCGCTATTAATAATTGGTCAAGCTATAATACCCAATGCTTAACCAATATTAATGATATGGTTAGTCGGTATGGAAAACCGGTAATGATCTGTGAAGTTGGGATGGATGTAAACTCACCAACTGTTTGCCAGTCATTTTTAACTGACTTGATGACAAAAGTTACATCTGTATCCAACAATAATGGCCTGGGTGTTTTTTATTGGGAGCCTGAATGTTATAACTGGCAGGGGTATACTTTAGGTGCATTTGATAATAGTGGTAAACCAACAGTGGCTTTAAGCCCTTTTTTGCATTTTTAGATAGGTATCTATCTATCCGTTAACGATCCTTAAAAAGGGAAATACGGAAAACCCTTTTTTCAGAGTTTATTATTTGTATACGTCTCTGAATAATTTAGTCAGCCAAGTCCTCATCGCTATCCTTTGTTGAAACTGCCCAAAACACCCACATACAAAATGTTAGCGTAAGCGCAAGTCTGGAAAAATAAAAAGCAATCAATGTTGTCAGGGCATAACAGATAATTCCAATCACCTGGCCTTTCATCATTCCCCTTATCCAGGGGATACTTTTTTCAGGGTTTTGTAACAATTTTTTGTTCGATAAAATACATTGATTTAATATCAGCATGGTTACGGTGATCATACCGGTAAACCCAGTATAAAAAGCAACAGCAGTTTGTTCTGCATTTGTTCCGATAAAGGTACCCACCGTTTTTGTGGGGAAAGGAAATAACACCACAAATAAAAGAACTAAGCCATTCGATAAAATGATCCAATGATTGGCAGCTTTCAATTGTTTGAATATTTTGTTATGACCCATCCAGATGAGTAATACAGTAGCAAAAGAGTTGAAATAAGAAAAATATTCCGGCCAATGCTCCAGAATTTTATCCCAAAGATTTGCATTGTCGGCTCCCTGGTATTCTTTGATCCCGATTTCAATGGCCAGTAGCGTGATGGCTACGCCAAATATACCATCACTGAATGCTTCTAAGCGGGTGGTTTGTTTATCCATTTTTTACGTTGATATATGTATCTCTAATAACAGGTCTTTATTTCAAATATTTATCAAACCATCCAATATACCTTTCAAACCTGTCCTTTAAATAACTCGGCACAGTAATGCCATGAAATTGTCCGGGATAAATAATCAGTTCGGTAGGCGTTCCCAGCGATCTCAAGGCCTGGTACATCTGCTCACTTCCCGGTGAAGGCACATTAAAATCATTCTCTCCAACCATAAATTGGGTAGGCGTTTTTATTTTATCGGCTTTTAAAAATGGATAGGAAATGGCTAAATATTTATCAATATTCTTCCAGGGCACACCCAATTCATTATCATACTGCATAATATATTGGTCAACACCATACAATGAAGACACCATCGCCACACCCGCACCACTGGATGCTGCTTTGAACCTTGTATCAGTTGCAATCAGATAATCAGTAAGAATACCTCCATAACTCCAACCACAGATTCCTAATTTTTCAGGGTCTGCAATCCCTTTTTCAATCGTATAATCCACTGCACTGAGTATGTCTTTTACTTCTTTATTCCCCCAGTCAGCACTGATTGTTTTAGAATAATCCCATCCTCTGCCACTACTGCCCCGATAGTTAACACCTACCACGGCATAACCCGCTGCAGCAAACATCTGGCGGGTCAGGTCAAAACCATATTCATCTTGTGCGGTTGGTCCGCCATGTATATAAAATATAGTAGGTAATTTTTGGGCAGAAGGAATATGGGAAGGTCGATATAATATACTGGATACAATATTGCCATCTTTACTTTTGGAAGTAAACCCTTCAACAGTAGCTAA
>CAIYKV010000140.1 GCA_903926855.1 uncultured Bacteroidota bacterium
AAATGCCTGTAATTGCTTACAGGCATTTTCAAAATAAGTGAATAAATTGTTTTTAAATCAGACTCCCAATAAATAGCTTTTGTCTTTTGATTCCAGTACAGATCCTCCCATCAGGTACTCATCTACTTTTCTGGCACATTCTCTTCCCTCACTGATAGCCCAAACTACGAGCGACTGACCCCGGCGCATATCGCCCGCAGTAAATATTTTCTGGATATTGGTTTGAAAGGATTGTTCGTCGGCCTTCACATTTCCTCTTTCGTCAAGGCCTACATCTAATTGAGTAAGCAGGCCTTCCCGCTGGGGATGAACAAATCCCATTGCCAGTAAAGCCAACTCACAGGGAATTTCTCTTTCTGTGCCGGGTTTCTCTGAAAAACTGGCCTGTCCACCTCCAGAAGGTGTTTTCCATTCCAGGTCTACTATTTTTAGTGCTTTCAGGTTGCCATTTGTATCACTGATAAATTCCTTGGTAGCAATTGCCCAATGCCTTTGCGCCCCTTCCTCATGGGAAGAGGTTGTTTTCAGTACCATCGGATAGGAGGGCCAGGGCATGAAAGGAGTTCTGGTTTCCGGCGGTTTGGGCATTAACTCAAATTGTGTGACAGATGCAGCACCCTGTCGATTAGAAGTGCCCACGCAATCGCTTCCGGTATCACCGCCTCCAATTACCACTATGTTTTTTCCTGTCGCCAAGATATCTTCGCCGCTTACTATTTTTTTGCCAACCCTTTGGTTCTGTTGTTTCAGAAATTCCATCGCAAAATATACCCCATTTATCTCTCTGCCTGGAATAGATAAATTACGGGGTATGGTAGATCCGCCTGCCAAAACAATTGCATGCGATTCTCGTAATAAATCATTGATACTTATATTTTTACCTACTTCTGAGTTACATTTAAATTGAACTCCTTCTGACTCTAATAATGCTACCCTTCTTTCCACTACCCATTTCTCTAATTTAAAATCCGGAATACCATATCGGAGCAGCCCTCCGGGAGCATCATCTCTCTCATATACAGTAACCGTATGTCCCGCATAATTGAGCTGGGCGGCAACGGCAAGTCCAGCCGGACCGGAACCCACCACCGCTATTTTCTTGCCAGTTCTCAAATTGGGTTTTCGGGGTTTTACAAATCCTTTATCAAATGCAATCTCGATGATATGTTTTTCAATTTCTTCAATTGCAACCGGGGGTTGGTTAATGCCTAAAACGCAGGCGCTTTCGCAGGGGGCGGGACAAATACGTCCCGTGAATTCCGGAAAATTATTGGTGGCGCTTAAAATTTCGTAGGCTTCTTCCCAATTATTTCGGTAAACCGCATCATTAAATTCGGGGATGATATTACCCAGCGGGCAGCCACTATGACAAAAAGGAACCCCACAATTCATGCATCGCGCTGATTGCTGGTTAAGTTTTTGTTGTGGAAATCGGTCAACAAATTCCTTATAATCATTCACTCTCTCGGCCGGTGCGCGCTTAGAGGGAAGTTCTCTTGTAAATTCTATAAAACCGGTTGGTTTTCCCATACGATATTCTTTATGGTTCTGATTGGGTTATTAATTGGATGAATTTGCGACTGATTTTTCTGCTTTTTCGAGAAGCACCTTTTTATAGTCTTTTGGAAATACTTTCACAAAACTCTTAAGCTGATTATCAAAATCGTCCAGAATAAATTTCGCTACACTGCTTCCTGTATAAGCATAATGCCTGGTAATCATATCCTGTAAAAGTCTGGCATCAGAGGCATCTGGTATATCCAGATCAACCATTTCTGTATTACAAAGTCCGTTGAACTCGCTGTTAACATCATATACATAAGCAATGCCGCCACTCATACCCGCCGCAAAATTTCTTCCTGTGGCACCTAAAATAACAGCATATCCGCCAGTCATATATTCACAACCATGATCACCTACGCCTTCTACCACTACTGTGGCACCTGAATTTCTTACAGCAAACCTTTCTCCTGCTTTCCCCCTGATATATGCTTCGCCGGAAGTTGCTCCATAAAAGGCCACATTGCCGATTATGATATTCTCTTCAGGAACAAAAGATGCCTGTTTGGATGGGTAAACAATCAGTTTAGCACCACTTAATCCCTTTCCAAAATAATCATTTGCATCACCCTCCAATTCAAGTGTAAGTCCTTTGGCATTGAACGCTCCAAAACTTTGTCCGGCAGTACCCGTAAAATTAAAATGAATGGTATCATCGGGCAATCCTTCTGCCTGGTACTTTTTACTGATTTCATTCGATACAATGGTTCCGGCTGTTCTATCGGTATTTTTGATAGGGAATGAGGCTGCGATTCTTTCTTTTTTAAGTATAGCTGGTTGGGCTGCTTCCAGTAATTGCCAATCCAATACATTACTCATACCATGATCCTGTTCTTCCTGTTTGTACAAACCAGTGCCCTCAGAAGGTTCTTTGTAAAGCACTGCAGACAGGTCAAGTTTGTGGTATTTCCAATGCGTAATATCTTCCCGCATTTCCAAAGAATCTGCCTGGCCTATCATTTCATTAATGGTTTTAAAACCCAATTCTGCCATGATTTCCCTTAATTCCTCGGTAATAAAACGGAAGAAATTAACCACATGATCCGGGTTGCCTGTGAATCTTTTACGTAGTTCCGGGTCCTGGGTGGCAACACCAACAGGACAGGTATTCAAATGACATTTACGCATCATTATGCATCCCTCCACAATCAGTGCAGCTGTAGCAACGCCCCATTCTTCTGCACCCAGTAAAGCGGCAATGGCAATATCACGTCCTGTTTTCATCTGACCATCGGCCTGAACTACAACACGGCTGCGTAATTTGTTTTTTACCAGGGTTTGATGGGCTTCTGCTAATCCCAATTCCCAGGGTAAGCCGGCATGTTTGATTGAACTGATGGGAGAAGCGCCGGTACCACCGTCATGACCTGAAATCAAGACCACATCTGCTTTTGCTTTAGCTACCCCTGCTGCGATGGTGCCTACACCTGCTTTAGAAACGAGTTTTACATTAATTCTTGCCGCGCGATTGGCATTTTTTAAATCAAATATCAATTGGGCAAGATCTTCGATGGAATAAATATCATGATGGGGTGGTGGGGAGATCAAACCCACTCCGGGTGTGGCATGTCTGGTTTTTCCAATCCATTCATCCACTTTATATCCGGGTAATTGGCCTCCTTCACCGGGTTTTGCACCTTGCGCCATTTTGATCTGAAGTTCATCTGCCTGGGTAAGGTAATAGCTGGTTACTCCAAAACGTGCAGAAGCTACCTGTTTAATAGCAGATCGCATTGAATCTCCATTTGCAAGTGGCTGGTAACGTATCTCATCTTCTCCTCCTTCTCCTGTATTACTCTTTCCGCCTAAACGGTTCATTGCGATGGCCAGCGTAGTATGTGCTTCCCAGGAAATAGAGCCAAACGACATAGCGCCAGTAGCAAAACGCTTGTATATATTTTCAGCAGGCTCCACTTCATCAATAGAGACAGATGGCCGCGTTCTTGTAAACTGAAACTGGCTTCTCAGCGTACAGGCTTTTTCACTCTGGTCATTTACCAGCTTGGAATATTTCTTGAAAGTCGTATAATCATTGGTTTGGGTAGCGTGTTGTAAAAGATGAATGGTTTGGGGATTGAATAAATGAAATTCACCTTTCCGCTTCCACTGATAGATACCACCTGCCGGCAGCCTGTCAACCGGAATATCTTTCTTGCTGAAAGCAAAAAAATGTTTGGCCAATGTTTCTCTGGCAATTTCATCAAGCCCCATTCCTTGAATTCTTGAAGTAGCCCCTGTAAAATATTGATCTACAACGGATTTGTTTAACCCAATGATTTCAAATATTTGCGCCCCCTGATAAGATTGTAAGGTAGAAATTCCCATTTTGGAGAATACTTTCAGTAATCCTTCATTCACTGCTTTAACATAGTTCTTCTTTAACTGATCTGCATCCAACTCTGTTTGCAGTCCATTGGTAAGTTTCATATCACGAATCGAAGAAAGCGCGAGATAGGGGTTGATAGCTGTGGCACCAAAACCAAGTAAGCAGGCAAAATGATGAACTTCCCATACATCTCCGGCTTCCACAATAATCCCTACCTGGCCACGATAACCCTTTCTGATGAGGTGATGATGTACTGCTGCTGTTGCAATCAGGGATGGAATAGGCGCATGATCTGAATCAATGGCCCTGTCCGTTAGGATAATTACTTCAAATCCATCCTCCACAGAGTCTACTGCATAACGGCATAAACGATCCAGTCCGGCTTTTAAGGAACCTGGTTTTCCATCAGCCCTGAAATACGTCTGCAAAGTCTTAGCCTGAAAAATACCAGTATCGATACTTCGGATTTTCTCCAGTTCGTGATTGTTCAGTACAGGATGTTTAAGGGCAACACTATGACAGGCGAGAGGGTCCTCCACCAACAGATTGCCGTTACTGCCTGCGAAAGTGGCCAGCGACATGACCATTCTTTCCCTTATTGGATCGATGGGTGGATTGGTTACCTGTGCAAATAATTGTTTGAAATAGCTGCTTAGGTGTTGGGGTTGTTCGCTGAGCACTGCCAGAGGCACATCTGTGCCCATGGATCCAATGGGTTCTTTGCCATCAATGGCCATAGGTGCGATGATGGTATTCAGGTCTTCAGTTGAATACCCAAAAGCTTTTTGGTATTTAAAAACCTGGTCATGTTCGAGATGGGTGAACATCACACGCGGCTCAGGCAATTCTTCGAGTCGAATTTTATATTTATTGAGCCATTCAGCATATGGTTTTTGAGAGCAGATGGATTGTTTCAGTTCTTCATCACTGATAATCCTGCCTTGTTCCATATCCACAATGAACATTTTACCTGGTTGTAATCTTCCTTTTTCCTTGATCATGGAAGGATCAATAGGCAATACACCTGTTTCAGAAGCCATGATTACACGTTCATCATGAGTTACGGCATATCTGGAAGGTCTTAACCCATTCCTGTCAAGAGTAGCACCAATAATTTTTCCATCAGTAAATGAAATAGATGCAGGGCCATCCCATGGTTCCATCATGCAGGCATGAAATTCATAAAAAGCCTTTTTCACAGGGTCCATTTGGTCATTGCCATCCCATGCCTCCGGAATCAGCATCATCATTACCTGGGGAAGGGATCTGCCCGTTAGGGTAAGCAGTTCGATCATATTATCGAGACAGGCAGAATCAGATTGCCCTTCCGTTACAATCGGTAATAACATCTCCATTTCTTCTTTTGTAAAATAGGGAGAGGTAAAGCCCTTTTCACTCGTGCGAAGCCAATTCAGGTTTCCCTGGAGGGTGTTGATTTCCCCGTTATGCGCAATATACCGGAAAGGCTGTGCCAATTTCCAGGAAGGGAAAGTGTTGGTAGCAAAACGTGAGTGAACCAGACCAAATGCAGAAACCACCCTTTTATCACTTAGGTCTGGGAAATAGCCCCTTAGCTGCAGACTGGTAAGCTGTCCTTTGTAAACAATCGTCTTATAGGATAGTGAAGAAATATAAAAACCGACTTCATCTTTCTTAACAGAATTTTCTATTGTATGGCTGGCATAATTACGAAGGATAAATAGTTTTCTTTCAAAATCATCCGGGTTGGTGATTTGATCCGGGCAGGCAATAAATACCTGTTCCATACAAGGAACAACGGAGAGTGCAGTAGGTCCGATCCCTTCTTTGTTTACCGGCACTTTCCGATAGGTTAAGATGGTTAATCCTAGTTTTTCGGCAGACCGGTTGAAGATATCCCGGCATTCTTCTCTTTGCCTGATTTCTTTTGGAAAAAAAATGAACCCGACTCCATATTTACCAAAAGCAGGTAAATGCGTTTCCAGTTTCAGACATTCATCAAAAAAGAACTCATGGGGTATTTGTAACATAATACCAGCACCATCCCCGGTATTTACCTCACAGCCACAGGCACCGCGATGCTCCATATTTTCCAATACGGTTAAGGCATCCGAAATATGTTGATGTGATTTATGTCCTTTAATATTTGCTACAAAGCCAATGCCACAGGCATCGTGCTCATAGGAAGGGTCATAAAGACCTTCGCTGTTTCTTGAAACAAGCATGCACAATCGAATTAATGTTCAGGAAATATATGGTGGGCAACCGTTGCGGAAAATTACGAAAAAATAGCCAAAGAGTAAAGGATAAATTTCAATTATTTTGATATTTATTTGAATATTATCTAAATAATTGGCGATTAATTAAATAATGTTCAAATGATAGCCAATGTTAGTTTATCAAATTTCATAAACCCTGAATTTGTTCTGGAATGAAAGGGAAACGGAACAATCCTTTTGGAACAATCCATAAACTGCACTGCCACTGCCACTTAACGAGGCATAGAGTGCACCTTGTTGATACAATTCGGTTTTGATTTCACCTATTTCAGGATAGTGTTCAATAATGGCAGGTTCAAAATCGTTTTGCAGATTACTCTTCCAGTCAGTAATAGGTGTCTTTACAATATCAAGTATCGAAACAGTTGGCTTTTTGGGAGAAATGTTTGCAAATGCCCATGAAGTAGCAATATGGATAGCAGGATAAACGATTAGCCATTTATAAGCGGACAGGTCTAGAAATAGTTCTTCTATTTTTTCACCCCTGCCATATGCAAATGCAGGTTTGTTATAGATAAAGAACGGACAATCACTACCCAATTCCAAGGCATAAGATGCTAACTTTTCTTTTGTTAGGGAAAGTTGAAAATACTGATTCAGTAATTGCAAGGTAAAAGCACCATCCGCACTTCCACCGCCCAGTCCGGCACCCATTGGAATTACTTTATGTAAATGCATTTGTACAGAGGGTAATTCAGGAAAATCTTTTTGTAATCGTTTATACGCTTTGATACATAGATTGTCATCTGGATCTCCTTTAATAGCCAATCCGCTTGATTGAAATTGAATCTCTCCCTGAGAAACCGTATCGATGGGTTCTTTATGTATGATTTCTAAAGCATCTTTAAGACCAATGGGATAGAAGACAGTTTCTACCTCATGATAACCATCTGCTCGTTTAGCAATGATATTCAGGCCCAGGTTAATTTTGCAGTTTGGAAAAAAGACCATTTGGGACTATGTATGATTAACAATTAATAATTAACAATGAAATTGATAAACATTAATCGGGAGAGTGGGTATTATTTTCTTTTATTAATTTCATCACGGATGGAAATAGCGCGGATATAGTCTTCGTGTTCAAGTACCTCATTCAAGAGTGTTTGGAGTTCTTCCAGGTTCAAAGCGCTGAGATCATCTGTGTTACCGCCCCTTTCTTCAATGCCAACGGATTCTCCTTTATTTTTTTTAGGAGCCCCATCCTCCATTAAGATGCCTGCATTCTCCAATATATGTTCGTAAGTATAAATGGGGCAGCCAAAGCGAACAGCTAATGCAAGGGCATCGCTGGTACGACTGTCAATTTCAACCGTATCATTTTCGGTAAAACAAACCAGTTTTGAATAGAAAATCCCTTCCTGGAGATCACTGATAATGATTTCCTGAAGATCCACATTGAACGCATTCATGAAGTTCTTCATCAGGTCGTGTGTAAGCGGCCTGCTGGGTTGCATATTCTCCAAAGCTACTGCAATTGCCTGTGCTTCAAAACCACCAATAACAATAGGTAAACGGCGTAAACCGTTTATTTCGCCCAATACCACCGCATAAGAATGCGTTTGGGTAATGCTGTGAGAAAGGGCTACTATTTCCAGTTCTATCTTCTTCATAAATTAGGTACGAAAGTAATTCAAATTAAAACACGAAAAGCAGGCGAAACAAGCAAAATTGGGAAGAAGAATGATTTTTTGGCAAAGGAGTCTTCTCGAAAACCGATATCGGACCAAATACTTTTCATGTTTTCTTATGCTGCTCTGTTCAGTTTTTCCACTTAGTTTTGCTGCATGCATTATGTTTCTGCCGAAGGGTTGACGAAAAGTTATGGGATCAATCCATTATTTAAGAATATTTCATTTCATATTAACGAGGGTGATAAAATCGCATTGATAGCCCGGAACGGGGTAGGAAAATCAACCCTGTTACGGATACTCAGTGGAACAGAAAAACCGGACCAAGGGAAATTGTTTATCCATAAGGATGTAACGGTTGCTTTATTTGAGCAGGATCCAAAGTTTGATGAAACTAAAACAGTACTGGAGAATATCTTTCATTCCAATCATCCGGTAATGAATGTGATCAGCGAATATGAAAAAGCAAGCGAGTCAGAAGATGGGGAAGCACTGGTTGAGTTATTCGGCAAAATGGATGACCTGAATGCCTGGGATTTTGAAGTGAAAGTAAAGCAGATACTCACCAGATTGAATATTCATCACCTGGAGCAGCCGGTGAGTGACTTGAGCGGGGGACAAAGAAAAAGGGTAGCACTTGCCAAAACGCTTATTGATATTGGGTTTGACCATAAACATACTTTGCTGATGATGGATGAACCCACCAATCATCTGGATGTGGAAATGATTGAATGGCTGGAAAATTACCTGAATCAGGAAAATGTTACCCTGCTGTTGGTAACGCATGACCGTTATTTTCTGGATGCAGTAAGCGAGGAAATATGGGAACTGGAAAGAGAGAATATGTATGTATACCGCGGCGATTATGAAAATTATGTAGAAAAAAAAGCGGCACGTATTGAGAGTGAACTGGCCAGTATTGATAAAGCTAAGAACGAGTATAGAAAAGAACTGGAGTGGATGCGTAAACAACCGAAAGCCAGAACTACCAAAAGCAAAAGCAGGCAGGATAATTTTTATGAAGTAGAATCCAGGGCCAAACAAAAGATTGAGGATGTGCAGGTTCAGTTACAGATAAAAATGAGCCGCTTGGGCGGAAAGATTGTGGAGATGAAGAAAGTGTATAAAAGCTATGGTGATTTGCCGATTTTAAAAGGCTTCGATTATAATTTCAGTAAAGGAGAAAGGATTGGTATCATTGGTAAAAATGGGGTAGGAAAATCTACTTTTCTAAATATGCTCCAAAGAATTGAAGCCGCCGATAGCGGCAAGATCAATATTGGAGATACCGTTGTATTTGGCAACTTTTCTCAGCAGGGCCTGGTAATCAAAGAAAATATACGGGTAATCGAATATGTAAAAAACATAGCCGAAAATTTCCCTCTGGCAAATGGAGGTAGTTTAAGCGCAGCGCAATTCCTGGAATTATTTCTTTTCACCCCGGATAAACAATATACTTATTTACAGTCGCTGAGCGGGGGAGAAAAAAAGAGGTTACAACTCTTAAGTGTTCTTTTTGCGAATCCTAATTTTTTAATTTTGGATGAGCCCACCAATGATCTTGACCTTCCAACACTCGCGGTACTTGAAAACTTTCTTAGTGACTATCAGGGTTGTGTATTGATTGTGAGTCACGACCGATATTTTATGGATAGGCTGGTTGATCATCTATTTGTTTTTGAAGGTGAGGGAGAAGTGAGGGATTTCCCGGGTAACTATACCCAGTACCGAATATGGCTAAAGGAAAATGAAAAGAAGGAAAATAAATGGGATGTGCTGGAAGACAGGAAAAGTAAAGGAGAAACCACAGAAGCTGCTGTTGTAAATCGAGAAACCAGCATTTCGGTTCCTAAAAAGAAAATGAGTTTTAAAGAAAAAAGAGAATTTGAAATATTAGAAAAAGAATTACCCATTTTAGAGGAGGAGAAAAAGAAAATTGCAGAATTGATGAGTTCGGGGAATCTTGGATTCGAGGAATTGCAAAAGCTAAGTGATCGCATGATAGCAATTACAGAAGAATCGGGAGAAAAAGAATTGAGATGGCTTGAATTGAGTGAGATGGTTGGATAAGGGGCCTGGAATCTTTATATAAACAATGTTTATCTTTATAAAATAATAGAGTATGGGAGTAGCAGATCAATTGGCACAACGCCACGCAGAAAAAGCAGCGGCAAATTTACAGGCCGGCAAAGCATTTTTAGATAAGAACAAAGAAAGACCTGAAGTAACCAGTTTGCCTAGTGGTTTGCAATATGAGGTATTGGTTGCAGGGGCAGGAGAAAAACCCAAAGCACATAATGAAGTTACCTGTCACTATCATGGAACACTGATTGATGGCACTATTTTCGATAGTTCTGTTCAGCGGGGCAGACCTGCTTCCTTTCCATTGAATCGTGTGATTAAAGGATGGACAGAAGGACTACAGTTAATGCCTACGGGAAGTAAATGGCGCTTCTTTATACCGGCAGATTTAGGGTATGGTGACAGGCAAGTGAGTGCTGAGATTGGTCCTAACAGCACACTAATTTTTGATGTGGAGTTGATCAGTTTTATATAGTATAAAGACGGAACTAATGCAAAAGATTTAATCCTGGGTAATAAACTCCAGGAATGAATCTTTTGTCCAGTTGTCTTTCTCTTCTATCCAGATACAAACATGGTCTTTCATTCCCGAAAGAATCTGCCAGGCCTGGTTATGAATTTCCGGTTCATTTTTGGGCTTCTTGGAAGAAGTATCTTTCCCGAGTTTGGCTATAATTTTCCCATTTTTTTTCCGGAATGTATCATTAAAATATTTTCCGATTGGGGCATTCTTTTTCCCGAATAAACAGTTGCCCAATACAAGGCCAATTACTTTTTCCTGTCTGGTGTCAAGAATGATGTTCTGGTATAAATAAGCAATCGTTTCGCCTGCCTTATCAACTATCGAGGTCATATGAGTATTTGGACTCGAAAGATAAGGTAAGCTTTCACTGGTAGTTCAGGTATGGGATAAGATAATAATTAATTAATGTACTATTCATGTAAATAAACATAAATTATTGAGGGAGATAGGTGAAGTCAAAACAAAATTATTTTATGGCAAGCCAACTCTTTGCATATAGTTTTTTTCTGCTAAGGACCAGTCTGTCTTTTGCAATGGATATGAATAATTCGAAATAAATAAAAGCCACAGTCTTTTACCAGAACTGTGGCTTTTTATTGGTTACGAAAGTGATGCTATATCAATCACAAACCGATACCTCACATCTCCTTTGATCATTCTTTCATATGCTTCATTAATTTCCTGAATTTTGATCACTTCCACATCAGAAACGATAGAATGTTCGGCGCAATAATCCAGCATTTCCTGAGTTTCTTTTATGCCACCTATTAATGATCCAATAATACTTCTTCTTTTCGCAATCAGGTTAAATGCGGGTACCTGGGATGGAGTAGGCGGAACCCCTACCACAATCATGGTTCCATTGGTTCGTAATAGATTCAGGTAAGTGCTATAATCATGTTGTGCAGAAACTGTATTAAGAATAAAATCAAAATGATTTTGCAGATTCTTCATAGTAGCCGGATCAGAAGTAAGGGCAAAATGATGTGCTCCTAATTTTTTTGCATCTGCTTCTTTTGAGGGAGAGGAGCTTAGCATGGTTACTTCGGCACCAAATGATGCGGCAAATTTAACCGCCATATGTCCAAGCCCGCCTAAGCCCAATACACCAACCCGATGGCCTTTGCCAACACCTACATGTCGCAATGGAGAATAGGTGGTGATACCTGCACAAAGCAATGGTGCCACGCCTTCCAATGCCAGTTTATCGGATACTTTCAGTGTATATTGTTCATCAACAACAATGTGGTTGGAATAACCGCCATAAGTAGGCAGATTGGTTATTTTTTCACGTCCATTATACGTGCCTACCATTCCGTTATCGCAATATTGTTCTAACCCTGCCTGACAATTGGGACAGGTTCTGCAGGAATCAACAAAACAACCCACGCCGGCAAGATCGCCTGCTTTGAATTTGGTAACATGGGCGCCTGTTTTGGTAACACGGCCAACTATTTCATGGCCAGGAACCATTGGGTAAATCGAACCACCCCATTCATTACGAACCTGGTGAATATCCGAGTGACAGACACCACAATAAAGGATTTCAATCTGTACATCATAAGGCCCGGGATCCCTTCTTTCAAACCGGAATGGCCCGAGTGGGGAAGTAGCTGCTTCTGCAGCATATGCTTTTGTTTCTATCATAATAATTTGTTTTTAATGGTAACAATTACAATTTTATATTGTTTGAAGCTACGATAAAAAAAGAGTAGAAAAATAAACTCATTTTCTATTGTGTTTACAGAACTTTGCATAAACAGATTTTATGAAAAAAAATGCTTTGGGATCAGAAGGAATTATGGCATCGCAATTGGGATTAGGTTGCATGGGAATGAGTGAATTTTATGGTGCAACAAATGATGCAGAAAGCATACAGGTGTTACACAGGTCGTTAGAATTAGGGATTTCCTTTTGGGATACGGCAGATATATATGGGCCATTTAAAAATGAAGAACTTTTGCAAAAGGCTTTACTGGGTAAAAGAGACCAGGTTACATTGGCCACCAAATTCGGAATTCTTCGCGATCCAAAAGATCCATCTGTTCGTGGATTCAGCGGTAAACCAGCTTATGTGCAATCGGCTTGTGAAGCCAGCCTGAAAAGGTTGGGGGTAGACTTGATTGACCTATACTATCTGCATAGAGTAGATCCGGATACACCCATTGAAGAAACGGTTGAGGCAATGGGGCAATTGGTAAAGCAGGGAAAAGTTAGAGGAATAGGATTGAGTGAAGTGTCTGCGGAAACGCTAAAAAAAGCGCATGCGGTTTTCCCGATTTCAGCTGTACAAAGCGAGTATTCATTATGGACAAGGGATCCTGAGGATGCCGTTTTAGAAACATGTAAATCGCTAGGAATTGGTTTTGTTGCATACAGTCCTTTGGGACGTGGTTTCTTAACAGGGCAGCTCAAAAAATTTGATGATTTTGCGCCAGATGATTTTCGAAGATTTAATCCAAGATTTCAGGGAGAAAATTTTGCGAAGAATCTGGAACTGGTTGTTAAAATAGAAGAGATGGCTGCAAATAAAAACTGCACGGCTTCTCAACTGGCATTGGCCTGGGTAATGGCACAGGGTGACCATATTTTCCCGATACCGGGTACCAAAAGAATTCAGTATCTGGAAGAGAATTTCGGGGCATTGCGTATCACACTTTCTACGGAAGATCTCAAAGCGATTGATGAAGTATTTCCTAAAAATGCAGCATCCGGAACGAGGTATGCTGCGAATATGATGGGAAGATTAAATGCATAGCATAAATCGGGATTACCTATTTCACTTGGTTATTGATAGTTGAACTTGAAACGATCAAGATTCGGAAAATACTTACGTTTTCTGTTTTTATCATACTGATAAATGATTTCACCCATCTCTTTAAAAAATGGGTAGCCTGTTTCAGTATACTCATACTTATCATCATTCAATATACCATCCTGGTTTACATAGATCACCGCACTAATCATGAATTCTGTTTTGCTGTTGAAATCAACAATGTATGCAGCATCTGTGAGGTAACCATATGACCATCCCGGTTTATTAAAAATGCGGATATGTGAAGGGATTTTTTGCTTCCCCGATTTGAACAAAAAGAATTTGGTATAACTGTCAAAATATTCAGTAGTATCATACCTCGGGTAATGGCTTTCTGAAGGGTACTCAGAAAGATATTGAAGTAAAAACTGTTCATCCTCATTGCTGATGTGGAAGCGCTCGCTTTGTTTTACAGATGTAGGAAACAAAACCGATTGCAGCATTTTTTGTAAGCTTTGAAGGGGTAAATTATTATGTCGCGTAAAGTCCATGGGAGACATGATCAGTGAATCATACCGATTGTAATAGCCATTTCCAACCAATATTTGTTTAGAATAATCAAAAGAGATAGTGTTATAGGCAGGAGCCTGTTGATAAATTAGCGAGTCATTTTTAATAAACCGGATCGCATTGGTGTGGCGGTTTTCCTCTTCCGTCATGGGTACGAACCGCCTAACGATTCGGGTATTTGTATATCCTTTTTCCCAAATCCGTTTATTTAGTAATTTCTGTCCGTCGAATTCATATAGCCTGTTGTAAGCATCGTTATCACTTACTAAGAATATTTTTTTAATGTATTGTGCAATGGAGGGGAGCCCGGTTAAAGAAGTACTATCTGTGGTAACAACAGACTGACTGCTGAAACTGCTATCTGTGAACATGGTTGTATACTTATCTATTCCCTTTGAAGACAATTCGTTTAATTTCTCAAGAGCAATTAAGGCGGTAGGTAATTTAACTGTTGATGCTGGATTGAAATAACGGTTGGGATCAACATGAAAGTAATGGTGAGTGAAATGAGGTTGGTTATTGCGATCACGATTGATTTCCGTATAGATTATCTGGTATTGAAAACTATCCGGGTGGTTTAAGATATTTAGTAGAAGGGTAGAAGCTTTGGACCGAAGGAATGATTCCAACCAGGGATCATTTTTTTCCTGAGCATATGACATCGTACAAAAGGAAAAAGCGGTGATAAAATAATAAAGCCTGAAATATCGATTTTTAAAATTGTTCATACAAAATAGTTATCGGTTACAGGTTACATTCAATAGTCAACCCTTCTTTCTTTACAGAAGATGTAGAAACTTTCGAAAAGTTAAGTTAGTTTCTTTTGACCGGTTTTTATTCTTTTCTGATTTTTTGGCTGATTCAGTATAGCTGCTGCTTCAATGAGTTTTACAAGTTTTTCATACAGGAGCAGGATAGCAGTTTTTTCCTCAGTACAGAGTTCTTCAGAAAAATTGCTGGTTACCGTTGATTTTAGCCAGTTCCAGAGTATCTCTTTTACCTGTTCCGGTTTTGCAAAATCAAATAGTTCATAAATCACCAGCATCGGATCAATAGATTGTTCGTTTCGGAGTTTGTTACAAATGGGTAACGGTCTCACCTTCTTTCGTAAAGCCATTTTCTTTTTTTTATGGGGAGCCCATCTTTTACGAAGAAAGTGTATATAAGAAAATTTGCCGATAATATATAGGATGCTCCTGTTAAAAAATGAAGGCAAATTCAGGTATAAACCGCAATAAACGGTTCATGGGAATTTTGTTATTTCGTAAAAACGTATTTGAATACAATACTAAACATTACTGAAATATTTTCTAAATAATTCATCAACTTTTTTCTAAAGTATTTATACCTAATGCGACTAATCGAAAGACTACAACAATATCTCGAGTACAGCAAAATAAGCGCCTATGCTTTTGAACGGGCTTGTGATGTATCTAATGGATACCTGGGTAAACAATTAAAGGGAAAGGGTGCCGTTGGATCTGATATATTGGAAAGGATAAAATCTAATTATACTGACCTGAGTCTGATATGGTTGGTGACAGGCAGAGGAAGCATGATTCTTTCTCCAGCAGAAAATAGCAGCCGGCAGAAAATATCAGAACTAAATGAAGAACAGCATATCTATTTTACTTCTAAAGATGAAGTCATTCAATTGTTAAATAAACAGGTAGCCAGGTTAGAGTCGTCCATAAAGGACAAAGATAAAATCATTGCCTTGCTGGAAATTGAGCTACGGCATTTGTCATTATATAAAAAAATCCGCTGAGTAACAGCGGTTTTTTTTATATAATGATTGTATGAATTATTCTGCTTGCATATAAGCAGAAATAGGTTCACATGTACAAATCAGATTTCTGTCACCATATGTGTTATTTACCCTGGCTACACTTGGCCAAAATTTATTCAAGGTTACATAAAACAAAGGGAAGGCTGCTTCTTTTCTTGAGTAGGCATGTGCCCATTCATTACCACAGATAACAGCCTGTGTATGGGGTGCATTTTTTAGTGGGTTATCTGTTTTATCAGACCTTCCTTCTTCCACAGATTTGATTTCTTCAAAAATTGAAATCAGTGCATCACAAAACCTATCCAACTCAGCCTTGTCTTCACTTTCTGTTGGCTCAATCATGATAGTTCCTGCAACAGGAAAACTCATGGTAGGTGCATGGAATCCATAATCAATTAATCTTTTTGCCACATCTTCTGCTTCAATGCCTGCTGATTGTTTGAATGGTCGCAGGTCCACAATAAACTCATGTGCACAGGTTCCATGATTGCCGGTATACAGGATTTTATAGAATTTGTCCAGCCTTGCTTTCATGTAATTGGCATTCAGTATCGCATACTCTGTAGACATTCTGATTCCATCTGACCCAAGCATTTTTATATACGCATAGCTAATTAGTAATATACTGGCTGATCCATACTGAGCGGCACTAACTGCATGTTTGGATTTTCCTGATACGGTATGTCCTGGCAAGTAAGGGGCTAATTTATCATTCACACAAATTGGTCCCATTCCCGGCCCACCACCACCATGGGGTATAGCAAAAGTTTTGTGCAGGTTCAGGTGACAAACATCTGCTCCAATCATACCTGGACTGGTTAATCCAACCTGTGCATTCATATTCGCACCATCCATATACACAAGCCCGCCATTATCATGAATAATCTGACAGATATCCTTGATGGTTCCTTCAAATACTCCATGTGTTGAGGGATAGGTTACCATTAAAGCACCTAATGTATCTTTATACTGTTCGGCTTTTGCTTTGATGTCGCTTACATCAATATTTCCGGCATCATCGCATTTTACCACTACTACTTTAAAACCTGCCATAACAGCACTTGCCGGGTTGGTTCCATGTGCACTGATAGGTATTAAAACCACATTTCTAAAAGATTCTTTCTTGTCTGCATGATAGGCGCGGATAGTAAGTAACCCGGCATATTCTCCTTGCGCCCCGCTATTGGGTTGCAGGCTGCAGGCAGTAAAGCCGGTTATTTCACATAGAAACTGATTTAACTCATCAATGATCAATTGGTATCCTTCCGTTTGGGTATCGGGCGCAAAGGGATGCAGTCCCCCAAATTCAGGCCAGCTAACCGGGATCATTTCTGAAGCAGCATTTAATTTCATCGTACAGCTTCCCAGGCTGATCATGCTTGTATTTAAAGACAGATCCTTATTTTCCAACTGTTTGATATAACGCATCATCTGGCTTTCGCTATGATGTGTGTTAAATACCGGATGTTGTAAGAATGAAGAACTTCGTTGTAAGGAAGCCGGTATCAATAGAGAAAGCTCACTAACATTTTCTTTAGTCAGCTGGTGTCCAGTGCTTTTTTCGGTTACAGATTCAAAAATTTTAATCAACACATTACAATCTTCTAAAGAGCTGGTTTCATCAATCGTAATTCCAATAGTTCCATCTTCAAAAAATCTAAAATTGGAATGATATTTTTCCGCATTTGTTTTTACAGCAATGGGATCAATGCCTTTTATTTTTAATGTATCAAAATAGGCTGTATTGGTTTGGGTAATCCCTAAATTTTTCAATCCTTTTGCTACCGCTTGCGCCAGAATATGTATACGGGTGGCGATATCAGTTAACCCTTTTGGTCCATGATAAACTGCATACATAGCGGCCATATTGGCAAGTAAAGCCTGGGCTGTACAAATATTGGAAGTGGCTTTTTCTCTTTTAATATGCTGTTCCCTTGTCTGTAAAGCCATCCGCAATGCCCTGTTTCCCTGGGCATCTATACTAACCCCAATCAGTCTGCCGGGCATACCTCGTTTAAAATCATCCCGGGTTGCAAAAAATGCAGCATGTGGTCCGCCAAATCCCATCGGCACTCCAAAACGTTGTGCCGAACCAACGGCAATATCTGCACCCAATTCACCCGGAGGGGTTAACAGGGTAAGTGCCAGTAAATCTGTAGCCATAATAACAAGTCCTTCCGAAGCATGAACCTTATCTATAAAAGTTCTGTAATCTTCTACTGAACCATTGTTATTCGGATATTGTACAATTGCTCCAAAATAAGTATGGTCAATTGGGGTAGATTGATAATCTCCATATACCAATTCGATACCAATAGGTTCCGCACGTGTAATCAATACATCAATAGTTTGCGGGAAAATATTTCTATCAACAAACAATTTTGGTTTACTGATGATATCCGTTTTATTCACATGATGAAATACCATGGCCATTGCCTCGGCTGCAGCAGTAGCTTCGTCCAATAAAGAAGCATTAGCGATAGGCAAACCGGTAAGATCGGTAACCATGGTTTGAAAATTCAGCAGGCTTTCCAGACGACCCTGAGAAATTTCTGCCTGATACGGGGTATACTGCGTATACCATCCTGGGTTTTCAAATATATTTCGTAAAATCACATTCGGGGTAATGGTTCCATAATACCCCTGGCCGATATAATTTTTAAATACTTTATTTTTTAATGAGACTGCCTTTAATTCGGTCAGGTACTCAAATTCGCTGATGGCTGCAGGAATCGCCAGATCCTTTTTAATACGGATTGAGTCCGGGATGGTTTTATCAATCAATTCTTCCAGGGAAGCCAAGCCAATTGTATCTAACATCTTTTTTGTATCCTCTTGGTTTGGCCCAATGTGTCTGCGCTGAAATTCTGTGGATTGCTCTTCAAATAAATTCATATGCTGGTACTGAGTTTGAGGTTAATTGCCGGTCTAAAGAGTTGACTTAAAGCAGCAAAACTAAATCGGCGCAAAGGTAAGAGGATAGAACAGGATAATAAAGGGTTTGTTCTGTTTGGGGAAAGCATGTGAAATCAGCATTAGGGTTTCCCGGGATTACCGGCGACTATTTTCTTTCTCCAGCAGTTGTTTGCTGGTTTGCCGGCTGCCATCATGGCTATAACCAGGGGGACCAAAAACATAGCGTAATCGGCATTTCAGCGGGATATCTTTTTGGGTAGCATCTTTCCATAATTGCTGCCATTCATGAAAAACCACTGAAATGGCATTGGGGTGGAGGATATTTTTGGTTAATCCATATTTAATGGGCTGGTAGGCTTCAGCAGGAAGTTCAGGCTGAAATGTACCAAAAAGCTTATCCCAGATGATGAGCAGCATCCCCATATTTTTATCAAGATATCTGGGGTTTGCGCCGTGATGCACCCGGTGATGGGAGGGAGTAACCATCAGGTATTCCAGCCAGCCCATTTTCCGGATAAACTGGGTATGCACCAGAATTCCCCAAATTTGGGTAGCTGCATAAATAAACAAAATATCAATGGGTGCAAATCCCAGACAGGCAAGGGGAATAAAATAAATAAAACGATACAGAGGCTGAAAAACAGAAGATCGAAAGCCTACCGTAAAATTCATAGTTTCACTACTATGATGGGTAACATGTACAGCCCAGAATAGCCTGATCTCATGATCAAAACGGTGCAGCCAGTAATACAGAAAATCTTCCATCAGTAACAAGGCCAGCCAGTAAACAAAACCATGCAGTGGCGTTATCAGTGAATGTTGGTAGAAATAATTTAATACAGCCAAATAAACTACCCTGAAAAGCAGATCAATACCTGCATTAAGCAGCATTAGATAAACATTTGTGACCGTATCTGCTACTTTGTATACTTTCAGGTGCCTGATATTGGATAAGACCAATTCTAATCCAATGATGATCAGATAAATGGGGGTAGAAATCAGTATCAGCCATTGCTCTCTTAGTTCATGCATAGTATAGGAGATAAGGGATAACCCGGATTTTGTGGAAATACCATAAAATCCAGTTAATCTTGTATTGCAAAGTAAAGAGAACCCGGCTAAATCTAAACGAAAAGATTGTTAACTATTATGAGTGAAGTAAAATTGGATAACTGGGAGAAAAGAAGTGCTGAACACGAGAAACAGTATAAACAATTATTGCAGCGGGTAGATAAGAATAAGGTATTAAAAATACTGCCCGACCTGCATGAAGAAGCGTTTAGTAAGATAGATTGTTTGCAATGTGCGAATTGCTGTAAAAACTATTCACCCCGTTTTAAAGGACCTGATATTAAGCGAATCAGTAAATACCTAAGGATGAAAGAAGGGGAGTTTATTGATACCTATTTATCACAGGATACGGATGGCGATTATGTAGTGAAATCAACTCCCTGTCCTTTTCTTGGCTCAAATAATTTCTGTTCCATCTATGACCACAGACCTTCCGATTGTCAGAGATTTCCGTATACGGATGAGGATGTCTTCTTTAAAAGACCCCTGATCACTTTAAAAAATGCTAGTTTTTGTCCGGCTGTTTATTATGTTTTAGAAAAACTAAAACCTGTTATTTTGAAGTAAGCTCATCATAAGCAGCCATAATGCTTCTTTCAGCACCAGCAGCTTTCCAGCTTAATCCGGGAACATCTTTGTTTTTGATAATATCTTCTTTGGGTTTGCCGGACTTAATCTCAGCATCAACAAAATCCAATAATTTTTGCAAATAATCTTCGAATGCCAAAAGGTCTTCTTTCGAACCGGTTACTTTTTCGGGATCGGTGGAATGTCCGAAAATGAATAAAGTGTTCTTATCAAAAGTAGTTCTGATTTTAGCCAATACAGTCAACCAGCTTTTAATAGAAGCCCCTGCACTTCTGTCAATGAAAGGGTGCATTTGATTAAATAATAAATCACCCATATGGGCAATATTGGCATGTTCAAAGTGTATCACAGCGTCTCCATTGGTATGGGCAGCCCCAAAATAATAGGCCCTGATATGTTCTTTGCCTGTTTTGTGCTTCCAGCCATCTTTGAATGTGATATCCTGAAATAATTGTTTATCAACCGTTTTACTTTGTTCTGCTACCCGTTTATAATTTATCAGACAGTTCTCATGTCCTACTACATGCCCTGCAATATCTTTAAACGAGATATTCCCTCCGGTATGATCCCCATGGTGGTGCGTATTAATCAATAATTGAAAAGGTAATTCACTTTTTTTCCTGAGTTCACTGATCAGGTGTTTTGATTGATCGGGGAATTGTGAATCGATCACAGTAAACCCTTCCTTAGAAAGATGAAAACCGATTGTTCCTCCTTTCTCGGAGAATATGCCCACATCGTCACGAAGCATTTTGATTTTGTATGCAGGTTCCTGAAAAATAGTGGCTAATAAATCTTTGGGTGTGAATGCCAGTATACCGGCACTGATTCCAGCGGTTCTGATAAAGCTGCGGCGTTTCATATAAGATTGTTTTAAGAGATATGTATCATGCAAAATCAATATTCCATTTTTCTTAGACTGGGTGCTTTCAACCAGGTAACCACAACAACAAATAAGGTCATGCTGCCACCAAAAACCACAGAAGGAATTACATTCATCAGCTTTGCCGCTACTCCGCTTTCAAATTGTCCGAATTCGTTGCTACTATTAATAAACATAGAGTTGACACTCATTACTCTTCCCCGCATATTTGCCGGGGTTTTTAATTGGAGAATGGTTCCCCTTATTACAACACTGATACCATCTAATATACCGCTTAATAACAAGACAACAAAGGAAAGCCAGAATATTTTTGATAAAGCAAAAACAATAATGCAAAGCCCAAAACCACCTACGGCAAACAATAATTTTTTACCTTGTTTTTTACGAAGCGGGAACAGGGTTAATAAAACTACTACGAGTATAGAGCCGATATCTGATGCAGCATTCAGCCAGCCAAAACCGATAGCACCGACTTGTAAAATATCCTTTGCAAATACTGGAATCATA
The DNA here is from genome assembly GCA_903926855.1 of uncultured Bacteroidota bacterium. Lineage (GTDB taxonomy): Bacteria > Bacteroidota > Bacteroidia > Chitinophagales > Chitinophagaceae > Sediminibacterium. The sequence continues at coordinate 21,457 of CAIYKV010000140.1, forward strand.
GCCACAGCCCCACCAAAAAGAACCGCAAATAGATCCAGAGATAAAGCCCCTAATATTTCTTTGGTAGAAAATACGAATTGAATTCCTTCTTTAACGCTATCCAGTGTTTTCTTCTCACCGGGTTCATTTAAAGGGGGCTTGGGGCTAAGTTGATACATGAAGCAAAAGCCAATGAGTACGAGCAAAGAAATAATTGATAAGGAACCAGTATTTCCCAGCCCGGCTATTAAAAAGCCTACCGAAGCATGACCAATGACAGAAGCAGATAGCCAGATCCCCTGATTCCAGGTAGTCGCATTTTGCAGAATATTTTTGGGAACAATGGAGGCGACCATGGTACCGAAACTGGGCCCCGTAAATGCGCGAAAAATACCGGTAAAAAATATGATCACATAAATGCTGAAAGCAATCCAATGATGACTGATTTGTGAAGCGGTATAATGGGTGGAAAGGCCTAATAACAAAAGAGCACAGGCTAAGTATAGTGCTACACCCCGCAGAAGCAATTTCCTTTTTTCACTGATATCGATAATATGTCCTGCATATAAAGACAGGGATACAGCGGGAATTACTTCTGATAAGCCAATCAATCCAATAGCAAACGGTTCATTGGTTAATTCATATACCCACCATCCCACCAAAGTGCCCATCATACGCAAGCCCATAATAAACAAGAACCTCCCCATCATCAGGTTTCTGTATTCGGGAATTCGCATCGCTGCGAAGGGGTCATTCGTTTGTTGGGGATCTTTCATTTGCGGGATATCTCAACCTTTATCTTGTATAATTGTAATTCTGTTTATCCATATACCTGTATCGTGCAGGTAATCTTCCGTATTATTTATGGCAGACTGAAATAATGTTGACCATCTTCATAATCTTTATCCAGCGCATCTAAAACAATCTGTAAATGTTTTTCATTCCCAAGGAAATCGGCATTACTTGCGTCAATAAAAATGGTTTTTATATTGTGTTGTTTGATATAGCTGGTATACGTTTCCTGTATATTAAAAAGGTATTCATCTGCGATCCCCTGTTCATATAAACGGTTTCTTTTTTTAATATTTGCCTGTAACTTTTGGACCGGAGCATGCAGATAGATAAGGATATCCGGGAATGCCAATTGCTGGTGAATAATATCAAATAGTTTCTGGTACAGACGAAATTCTTCTTCCGGAAGATTTACTTTGGCAAAAAGCAGGCATTTGGTAAATAAGTAGTCAGATACAGTTACGCTCTGAAACAGGTCTTTGGTATGGACCATATCCTTTAATTGCTTATACCGCTCGGCCATAAAAAACAGTTCGAGTGGAAATGCGTATTGGGCTGGGTTTTCATAAAATTTTGGCAGAAAAGGATTGTCTGCAAATTCCTCCAAAATCAGTCTTGCATTAAAATGTTTCGCTAATAAATGGGTGAGGGTTGTTTTTCCCACACCAATATTGCCTTCAACAGTAATAAAATGATGCTTCATAGAGAATGTATCCGGTATCGTTCAAAATTAACCGCCATCAGTTAGCCTCAATTGTTTTTTTTTGCACATCCAGTTTATCGGTGCATTCATCCAGTAATTGGGCGATTGTTTTAACAGATATCGGATGTATAAGCATGGGCGCTATTTCTGCCAGTGGCAGTAGTGCAAACCGGCGTATGGAAAGGGAAGGATGGGGTAATGTTAATAAAGAACTGTTTATTATCCTGCCATCGATCAACAAAATATCAAGATCTATTACCCGGGGGCCCATTTTAATAGAACGTTTACGACCCATACATTCTTCGATACCAAGTAACTCCAGCATAAGTTTTTCAGGCTCCAGGCTCGTTTCAAGCGCCAAGGCCTGGTTATAAAAAGAGGGCTGATCTGTAATTCCCCAGGCGGCAGTTTCGTAAATAGCCGAATAATGAACGATATTGCCACAAAATTGTTGAATCAGCTCTCTGGCTTTTTGCAGATAAAATTGCCGATCGCCTAAATTGCCGCCTATCAACAAATAAGCTGTATTCATAAATTGGTAGTATTGTCCGGTTCAAATATCTTTAAATTCATATCCATTTAATAAAATATTATGAAAGGTTTTTTCAAAACGTTTTTTGCTTCTCTTCTGGCATTGGTCATTTTTACCATTTTGGGGGTTATTATATTGATCGGATTTGTAGTCAGTGCCACTTCTGCTGATAAACCTGTTGTAGGGAATAACGCCGTGTTGGTACTTGACCTGTCTAATACATTTAAAGAGCAATCTGAAGACAATCCTGTAAATGCACTGATCAATAAAACAGAAAATGAAGTGCCTACCTTATATGATATGATCAGGATGATACACCATGCCAAAACAGATTCACTGGTGAAAGGGATTTATATACTTTGCAGCAATAACCCCAATGGTTTTGCAGCGAGTGAAGAACTTCGCAAAGCATTATTGGATTTTAAAACCAGCAAAAAATTTGTAGTGGCTTATGGAGAAACCATTACACAAAAAGGATATTATGTAGGAAATACAGCTGATCAACTATACTGCCACCCACAGGGCGGAATTGAATGGGGTGGATTTGTGTCTAATCTTTATTTTCTGAAAGGCCTGCTGGATAAACTGGAGATACAACCTCAGATTTTTTATGCAGGGAAATTCAAGAGCGCAACTGAACCCTTGCGTGAAACTAAGATGACAGACGCTAACCGATTACAAACTTCTGTTTGGTTAGGTGATCTGTATAGCCGCTTTTTAGAAGCTGCATCTGCTTCAAGAAAAATGGATACTGCCATTTTACGAAAGCTTGCGGTGGAAGGAACAATACAAACAGCACATGACGCTTTGGCCAATAACCTGGTGGATGGATTAAAATATGATGATGAAGTAAAAGCATTTATAAATAAGCGATTGAAAGCTGGTGAACAGGCAAAAATAAATTTTGTTGCTTTTTCTGAATATGGCAAAGCGGTAGAATACAAACAGAATTACGGCTCTGAAAAAATTGCTATTATCTATGCCAGTGGAGATATTGTGTCTGGCAGTGGCGATAATGAGCAGGTAGGTAGCGATGCTTTCAGAACCATTATACGGAAAGCAAGAGAAGATAAGGATGTAAAAGCGATTGTTTTCAGAGTGAATTCTCCCGGCGGCAGTTCTCTGGCCAGTGAAGTCATCTGGAGAGAAATCAGTTTGGCAAAAAAGGAAAAGCCGGTTGTGGTTAGTATGGGTGATGTAGCGGCTTCAGGTGGATATTATATTTCCTGTAATGCCGACTCGGTGTTTGCAGATGAGAATACCATTACAGGTTCTATCGGTGTGTTTAGCATAGTGCCTAATTTTGAATCTTTTTTCAAGAATAAACTGGGAATAAGTTTCGACCGCGTAAAAACGGCACCTTATGCAGATATGGGAAGTGGCGACAGGCCGCTGAATGAAACTGAAAAACGGTTTTTTCAGGCGGGGACTGATTCAATTTATCATGTATTTAAAACAAGGGTGGCCAATGGGCGTAAGAAGAACATTGAGTATATCGATAGTATTGCACAAGGCCGTGTATGGACAGGCGCAAGGGGTATTGGAGTAGGTTTGGTTGACAGGATAGGAACCCTGGATGATGCAATAAATTGTGCAGCGAAAATGGCAAAGATCACATCTGGATATTATGTAAAGGAATTCCCGGAGAAAAAAGGTTTACTCGAGCAGATCATGAACAGTTATAAAAAATCGATCAAAAAAGACCTGATCAAAGAGGAAATTGGGGAACAGCCGATGCAATTGATTAAACAAATGAAGCAGGTGAAACAAATGATGGGTGTGCCCCAAACCAGGATGCCATTTATGCTGGATGTTAACTGATAACCGGCGTTTTGAATAGTCTTTCATCAAAGTGAAAGCTGGTTACAATGGAGGCTTTTATATGTTTACTGTCTGGATGCAGGGGATTAATCAGGTAATTTTTTTCCTGTGGAATGATCGCGGATGGGCATTGAATCAATAGTCTGTTTGACGATAAAAGAATTTCTTTACACATCCATTGTGTATAGTCAAAATCAGCGAACCAGTTTTTCTTAAGGCTATCCAGTTGAATTTGTAAGCTGGTGATTGAATCCGGGATGCTTATCTCGGTCAGCTGTATCATCCGTAAATCATCAATAGATCCTGCATTGGCAATTATTTCCAGTAAAGCAAGTGAAATACTTTCGCTGGTATATACCATAGGTATTCCAACCGGGTTCCATCTGCCACCCAATAAACGAGCACCGGCTCCCGTTAATTGATTCGAGAATTTTTTATGTGAAAAACGGTATACGATCATGCGTAAACACCGTATTGTATACGACTGATTTGATCAATGATTTCCTGAATTCCTTTTTCTGAAAGAAGGGAAGAAAACCCAATGGAATGCCCCATGACCCGTTTCTCTTTTTTTAGCCATTGATAAAACACATCCGCACTTACAAAGGTTTCTAAACCGAGTCGTATCATTTTTTGTAATAAAAGGATACGATCAGTGTAAATAGCTTCAAATGAAGTATTGCTCTTTGCATACCGTTGTAGCGTTCTTTCGGAAAGATGAAGCATATTGGCCCATTCACTTTGCGTAAATGGCATTAGCTCGGTAACTTTTTTAAATTTCTTAAAACTATATTCTGCTATCAATAGCTCTTTTTTTGCTGAAACAGGTGGTTGAGAAGCCTCTTCGGCTCTCAGAATTTTTGCAGTAGGAGCGATATATTTTTTTACCTTTGACATTTGTCGTTAAAGATACGACTTTTGTCATAAATTGGCCAATTTTACCTAGTTTTTCCTGTTTTTTGCTTTAGGGAAATAATAAGATAGATTTGCTTTAACAATCATACCGTATGAAAGGTAATTATAACCAGTTTCAGGCCATGCTGGCCATCACGAAGGGCAGTCTTAGGGCTATTTTCCGGAGCCCTTCTGCCGTTATCTTTAGTATTGCTTTTCCGTTGATCTTTATTCTTGTTTTTGGTTTTATCGGCAGTGGGGGAAGGGTTTCTGTAAATGTAGCCATAGATAAAGCAAGTGATACCCTTAATCCTGTGTATAGTTCTTTAAAAGAGATTGCAGGAATCAATATCCTGAAGGAATCCGGCCAGGAGCTTCATGAAGATTTGGAAAAAGGAAGAATCGCAGCTGTGATTACAATAGAAAAATCAGGTTTGGCAAATCCACCGTATAAAATCAGTTTATTGAGTTCTGAAGCGGTAAATCCACAAAATATACAGGTATTGCAATCTATATTAAACGCTGTTATTTCTGGAATTAACCAAAAAATGTATGCTGGGGCACCTACCATTGCGATGGTAAACAGTAACATACAGAAGATACCCGGACGAATCTATCGTACAATAGATTTTATTTTACCCGGACAATTGGGTTTCTCCTTATTAAGCTCGGGTGTTTTTGGCGTGGCATTTCTATTCTTTAACCTGCGTCAGCAATTAGTATTAAAACGTTTTTACGCAACACCCATAAAGCGCCCATTTATTGTATTGGGGGAGGCCCTTAGTCGCGTCATTTTTCAAATGCTTACAGCTATCATTATTATTGGAGTAGGTCACTTTATTTTCAAGTTTACATTGGTACATGGATTGGAAACTTTTCTTTCAATTATGTTATTGAGTTTTTTCTCCCTGATCCTGTTTATGGGATTTGGATTCATTGTAAGCAGTCTTGCCAAAAATGAAAGCACCATTCCTCCACTTGCCAATCTGATCACTTTACCGCAGTTTTTACTGGCGGGTACTTTCTTTTCTATCGAGGCTTTTCCGGGTTGGTTGCAACCTTTATGCAGAATATTACCACTCACTCATTTTAATAATGCGATGAGAAATATTTCATTTGAAGGGGCAAGCCTGGCCAGTTGCTGGAAAGAACTGGGGATTATTGGCATTTGGATAGTAGTGGTATACGCAGTTGCTTTTAAAACCTTTAAATGGGAGTAGATTAACATGAAGCTGATCAGGTTCACATTAATAAGTATCGTGGTTCTTTTTGCGATAGCGAGTCTGATAGGCGCACTACTGCCCCCAACGGTGCTTGTTTCCAGGGCAGAAAATATGCATGTTTCCAAAGACACGATCATCCCATACTTACAAAATATCCAACAATGGAAAACCTGGATGGATGGGATGGACAATGTGCCTGTTCAGGTGTACAATGCACATAAGGCAAACTTCGGAGGCACAGTTGTTGAAATTACCGGCATTACCGATTCTACCATCATCTCTATATGGACTTTACAATCCGGGGGAACACAAACCAGTACAATGCGTTTGATAGGAGATAGTTTACAAAAGGTAACGGTAGTTCAATGGCAGTTTGAACAAAAAATAAAATGGTATCCCTGGGAAAAATTCGGTTCCATGATGAACGATAAAATTCTTGGCACCATGATGGAAAAAAACCTGGGGAATCTTCGTAAACTGATAGAAAGAAATTAATTGTTAGCATTCCGTAAGCAGTTCTCCCAGGATAGTTTCTATACAAGTATATATTTTTGAAAGTTCTTCTAGCGTTATACAATATGGCGGCATGAGGTAAACTGTATTCCCTAATGGCCTGAGATAGATTCCTTTTGCAATAGCTTTATGGGTAAATACAGTACTGATCGTATTCAGGTATTCATCTTTTCCATTGTCAAGTTCAAAAGCCAGAATCGTTCCCAACGTTCTGAGGTTTTTTATCTTGAATTCCCCAGAGTGTAGTTTCAAAGCAAAATTTTCATTCTCACGAGTGATCCATTTTATCTGTTCTATACATAGTTCTTTTTCGAGTAAATCAAGACTGGCCAATGCTGCTGTGCAGGCCAAGGGATTGGCCGTAAAGGAATGACCATGAAAAAAAGTCTTGTATTTATCTTCCGTCACATAAGCCTGATAAATAGCATTGGTGCAGGCTGTGATACCTAAAGCCATTGTACCGCCCGTTAAGCCTTTGCTCAAACAAATAATATCAGGCTTTTGGTCCATGTACTCACTGGCAAAAAATTGGCCGGTACGGTAAAATCCTGTCATTACCTCATCCGCAATGCAAATAATTCCGTTGTTTTTTGCCGAATACAAAAGCTCGTTGAGCAATAAGGGATCATACATTTTAATACCGCCTGCCCCCTGAATAAGGGGTTCATAAATGAATGCTGCAATTTCGTGTGAATGGCTATCTATCCTGTTTTTTAATTCTTTAATATTTTCCTGAGTGGGCGTATCTATAAAAATCACTTCAAAAAGATGATCGTGGAAGGCAAGCGTAAACACGCTTCTGTCGCTTACACTCATTGCACCGAATGTATCTCCATGATATGAATTGGTAAAAGCCAATATTTTCTTTCTTTGCGGCTGGTCATTGTTCCACCAATATTGGATAGCCATCTTTAAAGCTACTTCCGTAGATGTAGAACCATTATCGCTAAAAAATACCCTGGCAATGCTTCCGGGTAATACGGGTAATAATCTTTCTGCCAATTGTACAGCGGGTTCGTGGGTAAAGCCGGCAAAGATTACCTGCTCAAGTTGTAAAGCCTGCTGGTATATTTTTTCGGCGATATAAGGATGCGCGTGGCCATGTAAATTTACCCACCAGCTACTGATTGCATCAATATAACTACTTCCATCTTCTGCAATCAGCAAACTTCCTTGCCCTTTTACGATGGGGATAGGGGGGAGGCTGTTTTTTTGCTGAGTAAATGGATGCCAGATTACCCGTTGATCTCTTTCCGCTAAATTCATAATGCAAATGTAAAATGATGTTTCCTCAATAGAACTTATATCTTTTCATTTTCACCAGATGCCATTTTGATAAAAGATAGATTCCTTCTGATTCCCGCATATTTGGAACGTTTTAGCGGAGAATCCTTAAAAAGAACCTTGAATTTATCTTCGCTAAGCTCTTCCCATTCTTTAGTAGTAAGATTAAGTATTTGCGGGATTGGAGTAAATGCTAACTCTGTGTTAGCTGAACTGAAACGATTCCAGGGGCATACATCCTGACAAACATCACAGCCAAATAACCAATTATCAAATTTGCCTTTCATTTCAGAAGGGATTAGCGCGTCTTTTAGCTCGATGGTAAAATAACTAATGCATTTGCTTCCATCAATTACTTTATTATCCAGGATCGCATCTGTTGGGCAGCTATCAATACATTTATGACAGGTTCCGCAGAAATCTTTACTAAATGGGTCATCATAATTTAGATCAAGGTCAATGATCAGCGTTGCGATAAAATAGAACGAACCTGCTTGTTTGGTAATCAGATTGCCGTTTTTGCCTATCCACCCGGATCCGCTTTTAACTGCCCAGGCTCGCTCCAAAACAGGAGCTGAATCAACAAATCCTCTTCCCTGAATTTCTCCAATACTATCAGAGAGTAAAGAAAGAAACTCCCTTAGTTTTAACCGGATAACCTCATGATAATCCTTGCCAAAAGCATATTTGGATACCTTGGGTGCATGCTCATACTGGGTTTCCTTAGGAAAATAATTTAATAATAGTGTAATAACTGATTTCGCTCCGGGCACCAGTTTAGCGGGATCAATTCTAAGGTCAAAATGATTTTCCATATACTGCATGCTGCCATGCATGCCTTTTGAAAGCCAGCTTTCCAGTCGCCTTGCATCGTCATCCAATTTTTCTGCTTTCGCTATGCCACAATAAGAAAAGCCCAGTTGTTTAGCTGAGCTTTTTACTAATAATGTATTTTTTTCCTTATTAATACTGTTATGGTTGTTTTATCTAAATCAATTTTTGAGATCAGGGAATAATCAGATAATCTATTTACAATTTGTAGATGGAATCAATTCATCAATTGCCTCCTTAATACCCAGATAAACTTCCCTTTTTTCCTCATTTAAATTGCCTTTTGTAAACACCACAAATGCATAACCCCGACATTTATCAACCATTGCCCATGTTCCAAAAAGCCCCGGACAAGCCAATACGGTAGCATTCCCTTTCTCATCTGTGGATGTTATCCACTCTCCAAACCCATAATTATACCCTTCCGTACCTTTTGGTGCATATTTAATTAATGCAGGTGTGGTTCTTACTTTTTGCATTTCGGCAATTGCATCCTCGCTTAATATTCTCTTGCCATTGAACATCCCTTTGTTCAAGATCATGGAAAGGAAATTGATATAATCACTGGCAGTTGATACGGCACCACCTGAAGGGTTTACTGCAGCCATACTGCTGAAACTGGTATTTCTCATCATCAAGGGACGGGTAATTCTTTCCTGCATTAATTGTTCGAAACTCCTTTTGGTTAAAACTTCCAGCACCCTTCCAGCAATATTAAGCCCCGTATTGCTATACCGAAACTCAGTGCCTGGATTTGTCTGAATCTCTTTTTTAGATGCAAAATCATTTACTTCCTCTTCGAGGGTAGCATATTTCTTATTGGTAATCATGGTGGATAACCGAATGGGATCTGCTTCAATGCCTGAAAAATGAGAAAGACAGTCCCGAATCGTAATATATCCTTTGGCATACTTGCTGAAAATGGGTAAAAATTTACTCACTTTATCATCTAAAGAAAGCTTGCCCTGGTCTACAAAAGTCATCACCAAAGCAGCAGTTAACCAGTTGCTGCAACCAGCTATAGGGGCCTGTGTTTTAACCGTAAAATCGCCTACAGATTTTTGGTATATGATTTTACCTTCTTTATATACCAACAGAATAGCACTACCATCTAACTGATGCTGGGCATTTACTAGTTTTTCGCCTACTTCTGTGAAAGGAGACTGGGACTGGGCAAACTGAAAGAATAGCATGAAAATCGCTACTGCACTGACTTTTACGCAGTTTAGGCGGTGTTTTACAGACATATTTACCGTTTTTTTTAATTGGATTATACTTTGTAATCAATAAGTAAAGTTATCTGAAAAATGTTAGCTGTAAAAGGATTTGGATTGACTTGAAAATATCTGTTCTCTATTTAACTTTCTTTTCTGGCAATTTCAACCGGCTATACAGTTAACAGGT
>CAIYKV010000141.1 GCA_903926855.1 uncultured Bacteroidota bacterium
ATGTCCACGATTGAATTTAACCAGATGTTGTTAACTAATGCAGAATTTTTAAAACCCTTTGCCATTACGTTAACGCACGACAGTGAAGCAGCTAAAGATCTTTATCAGGAAACCCTATATCGTGCCCTGGCCAATCAGGATAAATATCATGTTGGTACCAATATTAAAGCATGGTTGTACACCATCATGCGAAATATCTTTATCAATAATTATCGCAGAAAAGCAAAACAAACTACCATATTTGATAGTACCCCTAATGATTACCTGATTAACCTGAACCAGGGAGCTGTTGCGAATGAAGCTATTGCAGGGTTAAACTTAAAAGAAGTACAAAAAACAATTCATAGTCTTCCCGAAATTTTCCGCAACCCCTTTCTTCTTTATTTCGACGGATTCAAATACCATGAAATAGCTGATATGCTTAACGAACCATTGGGAACGATTAAAAGCAGAATTCACTTTGCCAGAAAATTATTAAAAGCTGAAATCACCCGTTATTAATTCAATTCATCTAACTTTCTTATATTAAAGTGAGCAGGAAAGTTATCATAATAGGAAGTGGATTTGCAGGCCTGTCGGCTGCCTCATTCATGGCGAAAGCCGGTTGGGAAGTAACTGTCATTGAAAAACACGATATGCCCGGTGGTAGAGCCAGGCAAATGAAAGTGGACGGATTTACATTTGATATGGGCCCCAGTTGGTATTGGATGCCGGATGTATTTGAACGTTTTTTTGCACAGTTCGGTAAATCCGTTTCGGATTATTACCAGTTAAAAAGATTAGACCCTTCTTATCGTGTTTATTGGCCTGACGGACCGATAGATATTCCTGCAGATTTTACTGAATTAAAAAAATTATTTGAAACAATTGAGCCGGGAGCAGGAAACCAGCTTGACAAATTTCTGGAAGAAGCGGCTTATAAATATAAAGTTGGGATTGAAAAACTGGTATTCAAACCCGGGCAATCAATAGTTGAATTTCTGGACTGGGATTTAGCAAAAGGCCTATTGAGACTGGATGTGTTTAGTTCCATGAAATCGCATGTAGCTAAATATTTCAAAGATCCCAGATTAGTAGAATTAATGGAGTTCCCGGTATTGTTTTTAGGAGCACTTCCAGAACATACCCCTGCTTTATATAGTTTGATGAATTTTGCGGATATCAAAGGAGGTACCTGGTATCCTGTAGACGGGGAAGGCATGTTTAGTATTGTAAAAGCCATGTATGACCTGGCAACCAGCCTGGGTGTTAGATTTTGTTTTGAACAGGAAGCCACAGAAATCATTGTAGAAAATAAGCTTGCACGTAAACTGGTTACCCGTTCCACCAATAAAAATAGTCAGTCTGTTATAACTTATGAGGCTGATGTAATTATTGGCGGGGCTGATTATCACCATATAGAAACCCAACTCCTGCCTCTTGCTTACAGGAGTTATTCGGATGACTATTGGGATAAAAGAGTCATGGCTCCCGGTTGTTTGATTTATTATGTAGGGTTAAATAAAAAGTTGAAGAATATCCTGCATCATTCTTTGTTCTTTGATACTTCATTTTCGGTTCATGGGAAAGAGATTTATACTACAAAAGAGTGGCCATCTAATCCCTTATTTTATGTAAGTGCCACCTCCGTAACGGATAGTAAAGCAGCTCCGGAAGGTTGCGAAAATCTTTTCCTGTTGATACCCGTAGCATCCGGACTGGAAAATGATACTGAAGAATTAAGAAACAGGTATTTCGATATGATTATAGACCGGATGGAAAAACAACTCGGTGAACCGATTAAAGAAGCCATTATTTATAAAAAATCTTTCGGAAATAGCGATTTTATTAGTGAATACCATGCTTTTAAAGGAAATGCCTATGGTTTAGCGAACACTTTGCTACAAACAGCTGTTTTAAAACCGGGATGCAGAAGTAAAAAAGTTAAAAACCTGTTTTATACAGGACAACTAACGGTTCCGGGTCCGGGGGTACCACCAAGTTTGATCAGTGGCGAAGTAGTGGCTAATGAAGTAGTAAAAGCGTATCAAAATTAGAATTTGCGATAAAAGAAGAGAGGTAATTGAATAGCATACAAAACTTTTAAATATACATTATACATGATGAACCTGTTTCATGAAGTGAGCCAGGATTGCAGTAGAATAACAACCGAGAAATACAGTACCAGTTTTTCTTCGGCCATAAAGTTATTACATAAAGACCTGCGCACGCCTATCTTTAATATCTATGGTTTTGTTCGCATAGCGGATGAGATTGTGGATACATTTCATGAGTTTAACAAAGAAGAATTGTTGCATGAATTCAGAAAATCAACCTATGAGGCAATCGACAAGGGAATTAGTCTGAACCCTATTTTGCAAAGCTTCCAACGCACAGTGTTACAATTCCAAATTGAAAGAGAGTTGATAGATGCTTTTTTGTACAGTATGCAGCTTGATCTGGAAAAGCGGCAATACGACAAACTGGGGTATGAAGAATATATTTATGGTAGCGCAGAAGTAGTTGGTCTCATGTGTTTACATGTATTTTGCGATGGCAATAAGGCTTTATATGAAAACCTGAAGCCTTATGCCAAAAGCCTGGGTGCAGCTTTTCAGAAGGTCAATTTTCTGAGAGATCTGAAAGCAGATTATGAAGGACTGGAAAGGGTATATTTTCCAGGCTGTGATTTTAAAAATTTTACAGCAGCCGATAAAGCTGCGATTGAAGCAGATATTCAAAAAGATTTTGATCATGCCTACCAGGGTATTTTATTATTGCCTGGTAAAGCAAGATTTGGTGTGTATGTAGCCTATAAATATTACTTATCTCTGTTTAGAAAAATCAAGAAAATACCCCCGCAGAATATACTTGAATACCGGATTCGTATACCCGATTATGGCAAAATGTTTATTCTTGCCAAAGCCGGTATTCGTAGCCAGCTAAATTTATTGTAACCGCTTCTTATCCTTATTTTTATTGCATGGAACAAGTGATTCTGGTTGATGAGATGGATTCCGAAACCGGAGTCATGGAAAAAATGGAAGCACATGAAAAAGCAGTACTTCATCGGGCTTTTAGTGTTTTCATTTTTAATAATAATGGCGAGATGCTGATGCAAAGAAGAGCACTCTCCAAATACCATAGCGGAGGATTATGGACCAATACCTGTTGTAGTCACCCCAGACCCGGAGAAGAAACCATCACTGCCGCCTTACGAAGGTTACAGGAGGAGCTGGGATTTTCTACCCTTATTCAAAAACAATTTTCTTTTATTTACCAGGCCGATTTTGAAAATGGCCTAACAGAATATGAATTTGATCATGTCTTTACCGGGTATTATGATGGACCAATATTAGCGAATCCGGAAGAAGTGGCTGAGTTTGCCTATTGGCCAATGCATAAAGTACAATCTTTGGTTCAAACACAGCCGGAATTATTCACTGCATGGTTTCATATCGCTTTTCCAAAAATTATGGACTGGTGGCAACAAAATTCGATCAGCTAAAAAAAGTTATAACCAACTGATTTCTTCAAATCAGCTTCCTATCATTGGTTTTATTGTATAAATCTTTACCTTTTACCCAATCATGAATCATCCTTCTAAAGTAATTATCATTGGCGCGGGTATTGCAGGTTTGGCAAGCGCCATACGATTGGCAGTACAAGGCTTTGCGGTAGAAGTATACGAGAAGAATGCATTCCCGGGGGGCAAGTTGCACCATTTTGAAGAGAAAGGCTTTTCATTTGATGCAGGTCCTAGTTTATTCACCCAGCCCGAAAATATTGAAGAGCTGTTTACGCTTGCCGGCGAGCCTATTACAGAGTATCTACCCTATCATCAGCTACCTGTTTCCTGTAATTATTTTTATGAAGATGGAACTTTTGTACAGGCTTTTGCAGATAAAGATCTTTTTGCAAAAGAACTTGCTGAAAAACTGGGTGAGAAGAAAAGCAGCCTGTTGGCTTATCTCAAACGATCTGAAAATATTTACAATCGAATAGGGCGCATTTTCCTCAATTTCTCATTACATAAAAAAAATACGCTTGTAAAAGCACCTGTTTGGAAAGCCATATTGGCCACAAGATGGCAATACCTGTTCAAATCTATGCACCAGGTAAATGCGGCTCATTTTAGTAATCCCAAAACCGTTCAGCTATTTGATCGGTATGCAACGTATAATGGCAGTAATCCCTACCAGGCGCCGGGAATGTTAAGCCTGATTCCTCATCTGGAGCATAATGAAGGGAGTTTTTATCCGAAAGGAGGTATGATCAGTATTACAAAAGCTTTGTACCGGTTATGCCTCAAAAAAGGAGTGAATTTTTATTTTAATTCGCCAGTGGAGAGGATAATTGAAACGGAAGGAAAGGCGGTAGGTATTGTAGTAAATGAAAAGAATGTATATGCAGATATAATAGTGAGTAATATGGATGTTTATTTCACACATAAACATCTTTTGCGGAATCCTTCCAAAGCAAAGAAAATATTGAAACAGGAGAGGAGTAGCAGTGCGATGATATTTTATTGGGGAATCAATCATACATTCCCATCACTGGATCTGCATAATATTTTTTTTACGGATGATTATAAAATCGAGTTTGATCACCTTTTCCGGTTCAAAAAAATATACAAAGACCCAACGATATATATCAATATTACCAGCAAATGTGAGCCTGGAATCCAGGCCCCGCCTGGAAAAGAGAACTGGTTTGTGATGATCAATGTTCCCGCAAATACCGGGCAAAACTGGGAAACCAATCGCGACGAGGCAAGATCAGCCATTATTCAAAAACTCAACCGTTTATTGAATACAGATATAGCATCACTTATCGAAACAGAACAGGTAGCTGATCCGGTTAGTATTGAAGCAGCCACAGCTTCTTATATGGGTTCGTTGTATGGTACCAGTTCCAATTCAAAAACGGCTGCTTTTTTCAGACATCCTAATTTTAGCAGATCAATAAAAGCATTGTACTTTGTGGGTGGCAGCGTACATCCGGGTGGAGGAATTCCCTTGTGCCTGAAGAGCGCAAAAATAATGAGCGAAATAGTAACAACAGATTTCAAAAAAGAAAGGCATTCATGAAGGGAATAGAATTTTCAAAGAATCAAATTGCAACATTCATCGCTATTTTGTTTCATGTAAGTGGTTGGATAGGTATTGTATTCAGTCCATATAAAGATTGGTTTGTTAGCCATACCTCTTTGAACCTTATACTTATGGCCATCCTTTTGTTCTGGTGTCAGTCTGAAAAAAATATTGGCTTCTTTGGATTTTTTTTAGCAGCTTTTCTTACAGGTATGGGAGCAGAAATGATTGGAGTAAATACCGGCCGGCTTTTTGGAAGTTACCAATATGGAACCATCATGGGCACTACATTTAATAAAGTACCCTGGCTGATTGGATTGAACTGGTTTGTAGTTGTATTCTGCAGCGCTTCCTGTATGCAACAATTCCAGGACTGGGTTTCCAAAAAAACAGCCTCTTCCGGAATGGAAATCTCAGCTAAGATTGCTTCGCTATCACTGATTATTGATGGTGCCATACTCGCAGTGTTTTTTGACTGGATCATGGAGCCGGTGGCAATGAAGCTGGGTTTCTGGCAATGGACTAATCAGCAGGTACCTTTGTATAATTATGTTTGCTGGTTTTTAATCAGTGTGGCGCTCTTATTCCTTTTTAATAGAGCAGGTTTTCAAAAAAGGAACCATTTCGGGGTACATTTGTTTATTATTCAGACCTTATTTTTTCTGGCTTTAAGAAATTATTGATATGCTGTATATACTCATCACACTGGCAACTTTTTGCCTGATGGAACCCATTACCTGGCTAACCCATCGGTTTGTCATGCATGGTTTTCTCTGGTACCTGCATGAAGATCATCATCAGAAAGGAGAAGGATTTTTTGAAAAAAATGATGCTTTCTTCATCATATTTGCCGTACCCAGCTGGCTATGTATTATGTTGGGGAGTATGCACGGGGCTTATTGGGTGGTGAGTATTGGGGCAGGAATTGCTATGTATGGTTTCGCTTACTTCCTGGTGCATGAGATCATCATTCATCAACGATTTAAATTATTTACCCGCAGTAATAACCGGTATATCAAAGCCATTCGCTGGGCGCATAAGATGCATCATAAACATCTGAATAAAGAAGAGGGTGAAAGTTTTGGAATGTTGCTGGTGGCTAAGAAATATTGGGATAAAATCAAGCGCGAAGAAATACTTCAGAAAGAGAATCATCACCAAAATTCCGAGTAACTCTGTATAGCGAATCACATGCATATTTGGTCTCACTTTTCATTGAATTAATTGGCAAAGCATTACGACTATATTATAGCAGGTGCCGGTTGTGCCGGTATGAGTTTACTCATGCGAATGATACAGGAACCTTTTTTCCAGGCAAAGAGAATATTGGTGATTGACCAATCTGCTAAAACTAATAACGACCGTACCTGGTGTTTCTGGGAAACAAATCCTGGGATATTTGAACCGGTTGTTAGACATCACTGGGAAAAAGTAAATTTCTTTTCAAGTGATTTTTCCAAAACCCTTGATCTCTTCCCATATCAATATAAAATGATCAGTGGAATTGATCTGTATACATTTGTCAAAACTGAGACTGCAAAACACTCCAATATTGAATGGATTACCGATACAATCTTATCTTTTGATGGAAAAGAAAAAGTAAATGTGGTAACCGCAACAGAAATATTCACCGCATCATTTGTGTTCAATAGTATCTTATTCAGAGAGCCTGCAGCAATAGATGCGAAGGATAAGAATTATTATCTGAAACAACATTTTAAAGGATGGGAAATTGAAGCAGAACGCAATTGTTTTGACCCGGGTGTAGCTACCTATATGGATTTCAGGTTGGCTCAGGATAAAGGCACTACGTTTATGTATGTATTACCGGTTTCCAAAACAAAAGCCCTGGTTGAGTATACCTTGTTTTCAGAAAACCTGCTGGCTGATGAAGAATATACTATTGCCCTGCAAAAATATATTGATGAAGAATTGAAAATTGAGAAGTATAGTATTACACATATAGAATCAGGTGTTATACCCATGACCAACCAGCGGTTTTCTTTGCAAGTAGGAAATATGGTTAATATAGGCATTGCTGGCGGACAGGTAAAACCCAGCAGCGGCTATGCTTTCAGGTTTATCCAACAACGAGCGGAAAACATTATAAGGGAACTGGTTACGGGGGCACATCGTTTTTCGGAAAGATCTTTTTCGGATAAAAAATTTCATTTGTATGATAGTGTTTTATTGCAGGTACTTTATCACAACAAAATGAAGGGAGAAAAAATTTTTTCAGATATCTTTCGCAAAAACTCCGCCGAGCTTGTATTTCGTTTTCTGGATAACCAAACATCCATTCTTGAGGATCTCCGCATCATGCAAAGTGTTCCCACACATATTTTCCTTCCGGCTGCCTTAAAAGAAATGGTCAATAAAATAGGGTAACTTTAGGATAATATGCTTACCAGTTGTAAGTCTATTTGTCAAATCGATCCATATGGAAAAAATCATTACCCTTACACTCAATCCGGCATTGGATAAAAGTATTGATGTGCCTCAGTTGCTTCCCGAAAAAAAATTACGCTGTTTGAATGTAAAAGTAGAAGCAGGTGGCGGGGGAGTAAATGTTTCCAGAGCCCTGCATAAATTAGGGGCGGATAGTGAGGCTGTATACCTGTCTGGCGGATTTACCGGAAAGCAATTTGAAAAATTACTATTGGCAGAAAATATACATGCCATAACGCTACCCATAAAAGGAGATACAAGAGAAAATTTTATTGTGCTGGATGATTCTTCTAATCTTCAATATCGTTTTGGTATGGAAGGCCCGGCTGTTGCCGAATCAGAATGGATGCAGGCCCTGGAATATATTTCCAGGCAGGAGAATATTGGATACATTATTGCCAGTGGCAGTTTACCCCCGGGTGTGCCCAATGATTTTTTTGGCAGGTTAGCCATTATTGCCGCACAAAAAAAAGCAAGACTGATAGTAGATACTTCAGGAGAACCCCTGAAATATGCTGTGCAGGAAGGATTATTTATGATCAAACCCAACCAGGGAGAGTTGAGTAATTTATATGGGAAAGAAGATCTTTCAACGGATGAGATTTTGACAGCTGCTCGAAGCATTATCAGTAAAAATGGTTGTGAAGTAATGGTGGTATCCATGGGGGCCAAAGGTGCTTTGCTGGTTACTGCCAATGAACAGTTTACGGTGATGCCACCGCCGGTAACTGTGCATAGTACGGTTGGGGCGGGGGATAGTATGGTAGCCGGAATGGTGGTGGGCCTGGTAAGGGGATGGAACTGGAAACAGATTTTGCAATATGGGGTAGCTGCCGGTACATCTGCCACTATGAACCGGGGTACCGGATTATGTAAAAAAGAGGATACCGATCGAATGTTTGAAGAAATGAAGCACGAATAGGGTTCATCTATTACTTTTGCAGCCATAATTGGCCTCGTAGTACAATGGATAGTATATGAGTTTCCGAAGCTCCGGATCCAGGTTCGATTCCTGGCGAGGCCACAAAAACAAATTTGTAGCTTTTTTAAACCGTTTAAAATCAATGTTTAAGCGGTTTATTTATTTAAAAGGGTGTCAAAAAAGGTGTCAAAAATTCGAATAAAGGTATTTTTTTACCAATAGTATCATTTCTAAAATAATTGCAATTGGTCAAATTTTAATAAAATGGTATTTCAATGATTAAAATAAAGTAAAATTCTGAATATAGGGTCAATTATTATTCTTGGCAACTATATATGAGTTAGGACAAGGTTATCTATTTCCCTTTGCCCGATTATGTGTCTTGCATAACATTTGACAGTTTTTAGTATCGGTTGCGCCTCCCTTACTCCATGCGGAAACGTGGTCGGCATCCATTTCGTTCAATTTCCAAATCTTCGCTTTATTCGCATCATGTCCAATAGCACAAAGAGGGCAATTTGATATTCCTTTGCCTTCACCCTCTTTAGTTTGTTTTGCGTAAACCGATCTCTTTGTAGCTTCGTCAAATACCCTTATATCAAGTAAATTCGTTTGAGTTGAGCCCCCAAGAATGTACTCAAATATTCCCCTACTGTTTCTTATGTACGGATCTCCATATAGCTTTTTTACCTCGTTTGAAACGTTTTTCGGATTATATGCCTGTTTATGATATTTCTCATAAAAATCACCCCATTCAAGTCCGCACATTTCACTCTCTACGTCTGTAAAAACACCAGAAGCCCAATCAATAACCGTATTGAAATAAGTCTTTAATTCATTTATATTTTTATCTCTCCTATGTAGGCTCATATAGTTGTCAACATTACCCTTACTTACCCAATCTAAAGAACAAGCTAAAATTTCCTGCCTGTCTGCACTTCCCCTCACATAAGCACTCCACTTTTGAATATTGGAATTTTTACTATTACTAAACTCTTGCTTTGCGATTGATAATTAGAGGGTTTCCTGGTAAATCAAAACCGGAAATGCTTGGTCAAAGAGACCGGATTTTCCAATCTTACCTCAATTATACGAAGTAATTACAGTAGTTAGAAATACTTCCTACTATTTAGGGAATCTACCCCCCCATATACCCATTACAACATATATGGTGGAAAAGAATACCTGCACTCGATTAACTTTTGTCTTGCAGTTTTTTTTGTTGTTTCACTAAACAGAGTGGAATATAGAGGCTGAAGTACCATCCATTCAAAAGAAAGTTCTAAATGACCAGCATCTTTCAGTTGTCGCAACCCAGATTGAATTGTTTTGTCATTACAATAAATCCTCGCTGCACCTACTGCTGAATAAAGCTGGATGTTATCGAATATCCTATTGAAATCAACCTCAATATACCTTTTTGAAGTTTCGAGGTTTGCAAGTGAGGCAGTTTCAAACTCCTTAGCTAATGTATTAGATTGTTGTTCGTAAGTATAAATAGTTTCATTGGCAATTTGTTTGTTACCTGAAACGTAGGATTTAAAATCTGTGATATGATTTGCCCTTTCCTTTAGTCTTTCAAAATATTGCTGATACTGTGCTGCTATATCTTTATTCTCTAGCAAAAGAATATTTTCATAATTTGTTTCAGCCTTATCAGACCAGTTGTAAGAACCCGTAATCACCCATGTGTTATCAATGACGCAAAACTTATTATGCATCAATCTTTGGTCGGTAGTGGGTAGACTATAAAGATCGCAATTAGGAAACTTCAATAACATATTGAAATGTGACGCCTTATTATTAAACTCATGGTCACTTATCAAAATATTAGCTTTTACTGTTTTCAACCTGTCTTTAATAACAGAAGAAAGCGATTTTGAAGTGAACCAGGCAACGCAAACAGTTATACTGCTATTCGCCATTTGCAACTTCCTTGCAATGGTATTATGTATTTGTTCAGTTTCAACAACAATTTGCATTTAAAAAAAGATTAAAATTATAGCTACTGCAACTTAGTCAATATGAATTGGTAAATAAACTGAGCACTTGTGTGTGCTGCGTACATTCTGTATTTGTCATTCTTACTATGGTCGGCAAAGTCGGATAAAGATTTAACTGCAAATGCAATTGGCTTGTTCAAATAGGCAAATGATTTGGCAGCATAAAACAACCCATAAATTTCCATGTCAATGCCGATTAACTTCCTGTTGTTTCTTATAAAATTCATTTTTTTCTTCATTTTTATCAATTGAAGAATTGCATGAAAAGCATATAACTAAAGACAAAGAGAGTGTAAAATAAACTGTGTCAAGAGTTAAGTAATTAACTTTAAAACACAGAAAATGGAAAACAAGAATCCCACAGGCCTCGATTACGAGGCAATGAAGCAAAAGCTCAAGGAACAATTCCGTACGGGCAAGTCGTTA